>JAEXKM010000189.1 GCA_023445705.1 Pseudomonadota bacterium | reverse complement strand
GGTCTAAGCGCTCTGGTGTAGCGGGACACTCAGAGCAAAGACCGTGCGACCGCCTTCGCGCTGATAGTCGAGGCGGCCGCCGTGCGCCGTCGCGATCTGGCGGGCCAGCGTGAGACCGACACCAGAGCCGCCGGGTTTCGTCGTGTAGAACGGAACGAAGGCGGCTTCCGAATCTGCAAGGCCCGGTCCGTTGTCGGCCACGATGAACGCCACCCCTTCATTCGTCACGGCGCTGCCGAAGGTGACGGCGGCGTCGGCGCCTGCAGCCGCGTCGCGTGCGTTGATCAGCAAATTGAGCAAGGCCTGATCCAAAAGGTCCGTATCGACCTCGATCGTCGCGTCGATCTTCGCAACATGGCTCTGATAATCGACCGCCGCCGCAGCCATCATCGGCGCGACCAGTCCATCCAGGCGAGCGATCACTTCGGACGCCCGAACCTTCGTCACGGCCCCCGGGACCACCTCAGCGACGCGCCTGTAGCGTTCGACGAACGACATCAGGCCGGCGCTGCGGCGGCTGATGATCTCCATGGCGTCGGCGAGCACCTTGGGCTCAACACCGCCGGCCGCGATGCGCGTCAACAAGCTTTCCGAGAGCGACGCGATGGGGGTCAGCGAGTTCATCATCTCGTGCGCGAGGATTCGCACCAAGTCGCCCTGCGCCTTGATCTCCACAAGGTCCAGATCCCCGGCGAGCAACTGCAGCGAAACCAACCTCCGGCCCGCCATGGTCGGGCTTCGAAACAGGCTGACCTGCATTAGAGCTGATCGACCATCAGGCAGCCGGACAATCCGGCGACCACCCGGCAAGTCGACATCGATCGCTGGCCGAGCGCCGAGGCGGACCCCCAGGTCGGCGGCGCCTCGGTTCGTGTGCACGACTCGGCCGCGCTCATCGACGACCAGCAGCGCCGCGAGCGAGGTGTCGACCAGACTCTCGAGGAAATCGATCCGCTGCTGGCGCTCGGCGCGCGCGCCTTCCAGCCGCGCCTGGGCGCGCTTCATGGCTTCGCCAAACTCAGCGAGTCGCCCAGGGGCCCGCGGCCACTCATAGCCCTGCGCGGCGACGCCATCGACGAACTGCGCCAGGATGCGATCGTTCGATCGCGAGAGCCGCACCAGATCGGCCGCGATCACGGCGATCACCACCAACAGCACCAATGCGGTCGCATAGAGCTGTGCGCGGGCGGCCATCACCGCGAGCAGGGTCAGGACGCCGGCGAGCATCGCGCGCCAGATGATGCTGGCGGCGAAGCCCGCCGCGCCTCTGCGCGCGCTAGAGGCCATGCCGCTCCAGCCGCCTATAGAGCGCCGGACGGGTCAGCCCGAGCATGGCGGCGGCCCGGGTCATGTTCCCGCCGCAGGCCACCAGCGCCCGCTCGATCGCGCGCCGCTCGATCTCATCGAGGGTGAGCCCGGCTTCGGCCCTGCGGACGTGTGTGGCCTCGGCCGCCTTCATCATCGCGGCCTCCAGCGCCTCGTTGCGCCACGGCTTGAGAATGAAGTCTTTCGCGCCGCGCTTCAGCGCCTCCACGGCCAGGCTCACCCCGCCGAAGGTGGTCATCAGGACAACGGCCAGCGTCGGGTCCAATGCTTTGAGCCGGTCGAGCAGGTCCAGCCCCTCGCCACCGCTGCGCGCGCCGAGGGCGAAATTCATGTCCAGCAGAACGGCGTCGCAGCCCGCGGCCAACTTCTCGATTGCGTCGGGACGATCGGCCGTCTCGACCCGCACCTGCGGACCTGAGAGCGCCAGCGCCGCAGCTTTGAGCACGTCCGGGTCGTCGTCGACAATGAGGAACACGAAGTCCATGCACCCAAGTCTATGGCGCCGCCTCCCACGGGCAAGGCGCGTGGTTTCAAGCGGTTGGGATCTGCGCGCGTCAACAGCATCCCTTTCCGCTGTCCGTTTCCGGACGGTCAGCGCCCCGTCACAACTCCTCTGGCGCACGCAACGCCTTGTCCCGCCTGCATTTCGTCAAGCGGCCAAACTGCGTGATCCTGCTAGCGATGACCGACGGCATGGACAAAGTGATCACACGGCCAAGATGGTGGCGCTCCCGTCGTCGTCTGATCGGCGCGGGCATCGGACTTGGGCTCGCCGCCCTCGGCGTGACCGCCTCCCTGGTCGCCCTGGATGCAAGATCAGCCGTCCGCGCCCCTGCCGCAAACCTGACCATCGACACCGTGCGGACCGACCTGTTCCGCGACTTCGTCACCTTGCGCGCCAAGGTCGTGCCTCGCGACATCGTCTATCTCGACGCCCTGGAAGGCGGGCAGGTCGAGCAGGT
The DNA here is from genome assembly GCA_023445705.1 of Pseudomonadota bacterium. Taxonomy (GTDB): domain Bacteria; phylum Pseudomonadota; class Alphaproteobacteria; order Caulobacterales; family Caulobacteraceae; genus Phenylobacterium. Next base: position 859 of record JAEXKM010000189.1, on the reverse strand, counting down.
CTTCATCCAGCCCGGCGACCTGGTGGCCGCGGGTCAGCCGCTGCTCCGCTTCCGCAACACCTCGCTGGAGCTGGAGGTTCTCGACCGCGAGGGCCGGCTGGTCGAATCGATCACCCAGCTGCAGTCCTATGAGAAGCAGTTGGAGGACACCCGCCTGGCCAATGAGAAAGCGGTCGCGAGGATCCGTTACGACATCGTGCGACTGCAGCGTTCGGCCGACCGGCGCGACGCCCTGCTCGCCAAGGGCTACGTGAGCCGCGACCAGCACGAAGCCGTGCATGACGAACTGGGCTACAATCGCGGCCTGCTGCCGCTGCAGATCAGCGCCAACCAAGAGCAGGAGGCGCTGCGTCGCCGCCAAGTTCCGCAGATCCACGCCGAACTGACCAGCCTGCGCGAAAGCCTGGTCATCACCCGCTCCAAGCTGGAGAGCCTGGTGGTCCGCGCGCCAGTCGCCGGCCGTCTGACTGACATGGACCTGAAGGTGGGTGAGATCCGCGACCGAGGCCAACGGCTGGGCCAAATCACCCAAGGAACCGGCTTCAAGCTGCAGGCCGACATCGACCAGTACTACCTTGAGCGCGTCCAGGCCGGACAGAAGGGCCAAGTCGAGATCGGCCAACGCTCGTTCCCGTTCCGCGTCGTCCGCGTCGACCCGCAGGTGAAGAACTCCACCTTCCAGATCGAGATGGCGTTCGAACAGGCGCCACCGGCCGGCTTGCTGCCCGGCCAGGCGCTCGAAGGACGCCTCACCCTCGGCGGCGATCGCCGAGGCCTTGTGCTGGCCGCAGGCCCGTTTCTGGAGCGATCGGGCGGCGATTGGGTGATGGTGCTCGACGAGGGCGGGCGGCGCGCCGAG
>JAEXKM010000188.1 GCA_023445705.1 Pseudomonadota bacterium | reverse complement strand
TTACTGGGGTGATCGGATCGGCCTGCCGCCCCAAGGGCGCGACGAAAAGCGCCACGCCTTCGTTTCTGGACGGCATGCCCGCACCGCCGCCGACGAGGTCATGGTCTGGCCACAGGGCGCGGTCGAGGCCGCGAAGGTTCAGCTCGATCCGCAATGGCCGGTGGCCGTCATCACGGCAGGAGATGAGCGCGTCATGGCTGGCTGGAACAGCGCTCGCCGAGCGCCCGAACGCAATTCCCGCGCTGGCTACTACGAAAACGAACCCGCCGCCGGCCACGCGACCTTGCTTGGCCTTGCCCACTCCGACGCCGTGCTGCGCGGCGTCGACCATGTCCTGGCCGCCCTTAGTCCGACGTTGACGTCCAGCTCCGAGTGATCGCCAAGGTCTCGCGGTCGATTTCTAGCCAGCACCCGCCCCCAGGGTGCTGAGGCGTCTCCTCTTGGCCTATCTCCACGCTTTGCAGATGCGCAGCCAACAGCCTTCCAACGCCCCCGTGCGAGACGATGACCACATCGCGGCCAGCGGGTCCGGCCGTCGCCACCCGTGCGACGGCGCGCACGATGCGGTCCTGCTCGTCCCGGGCCCTGGCCCATCCCCGAACACTGTCGTCAGGCCTGGCGAAAAACTGGTCGACGACTTCCCAGAACTCCGGGGGCGCTATGTAGCCTGTCGAGCTCCGATCGTTCTCGGCCAGTTCCGCATCGACCTCATGGGCGACGCCGAGGCTTTCGGCGACGATGGCGCCGCCATCCATGGCCTTCTGCTCGTCGCTGGACCAGACAGCGCCCACGTCCCGTCCGGCCAACGCCTCGCTGATAAAAAGCCCCATCCGCCGCCGCCCCTTTTCGGAGAGCGGCCAGCTAGGGACCGGCACGGCGGGATCAATGACCACTTCAGGGTGGGTCACGAAGAAGATCGAGGGCATCGCGTCCTCAGGCAGCAATGAATTTCAGCGCATCGCCGTTGTTGCAGTAGCGCAGCCCGGTCGGCCTGGGTCCGTCGGCGAACACATGGCCCTGATGCCCGAGACACCTCGCGCAGTGGTACTCGGTCCGGGCCACGCCGATCTTGTGATCGATCTTCTTGTCCAGAGCCCCCTTGATGTAGGTGTAGAAGCTCGGCCAGCCGGTGCCACTCTCGAATTTCCAGTCCGACTTGAAAAGCGGAAGCGCGCAGCCTGCACACGCGTAAGTCCCTCGCCGCTTCTCCTTGTTCAGAGGACTGGTGCCGGCGAGTTCGGTGCCTTCCCTGCGCAGGACATTGTAGGTCGCGGCGTCCAGGCGCTTGCGCCAGTCGGCGTCAGTCAAGTTCCGCCACGGTGAGCCGGAATAGGCGTCGGTCGCCGCCAGCGCCGATGCAGGCGCCGCGACCAACGCCGATCCGGTCAGGAATGCACGTCGATCGATCAAGCTCATGGGACGATACGATGCCCGTCGCACGAGAGGTTGCAAGCTTAGCCGCCAGCCCACTCGTAGCGAGCGTCAGGCTCTCTCTCGCGATTTCCCGAGCCATCGGTCAGCCCGGCCAGCCGCCAACCCCGCGTTTCGTAGAAGCGCCTGGCCCGGGCGTTCTTCTGGAAGGTCCATAGGGACCGCGCGGTCCCATCCTCCAGCGCCTTGGCTAGGAGCGTCGGGCCGATCCCTCGACCCTGATATTCGGGAAGGATGTAGAGATGCTCCAGCCAGCCTGGATGGAAGGCCACATAGCCGATCGCCACGCCGTCCTCGTCGGCGACCCAGACCTCATTCTCGGGAAACAGGACGCCGGCGAAGAAGCCGAGTATCCCCTCACCGAACGGCTCCGCCGGCAGAAAAGGCAGCGAGATTCTCGTCGCCTCCCATTGGATGCGAGCGCAGGCGGCGGATTCGTCCTCACGCGCTCGCCGCAGGATCACAGCCCTGCATCCTCCGGCAAGCCCAACATGATGTTCAGGTTCTGAACCGCCGCGCCCGAAGCACCCTTGCCGAGGTTATCCAGCAGGGCCACGAGCCGGGCCTGTTTGCGCTCGGCGTTGCCGAACACAAAGAGGCGCATGCGATTGGTGCCATTCAGGGATTCCGGATCCAGCCCGGCGACATAGCCAGCAGCCCCGGCCCTCGCCTTTTGAAGCTCCGCACACTCATCGGCCGACGCAACGTCGACGAAGGTCTCACCCACGTAGGCCGCCGCCAGGGCGCTCCGCAGGTCCTCCGGGCTCGGCTGGCCAGGCAAGGCCCAGAGCTGGAGCGGGACCTCGACGATCATGCCTTGCGCGTAGCGGCCAACGGCCGGCGCGAAGAGCGGGGGATGATCCAGGCCGCCATAGGCCTGCATCTCGCCAAGGTGTTTGTGCTGCAACGTCATGCCATAGGCCCGGAACACGTCCGTCGCGGGCTCGTCGCCTTCAAACTCGGCGATCAGGCCCTTGCCACCGCCGGAGTAGCCGGAAATGGCGTTGACCGTGACCGGCCAGTCGCGCGGCAGCAGCCCTGCGGCCGTCAGCGGGCGCACCAGACCGATAAAGCCCGTGGGATAGCAGCCCGGGTTGCTGACCCGCGTTGAGTCCGCGATCGCGCCGCGTTGGGCCTTGTCCATCTCCGCAAAGCCATAGGTCCAGCCCGGCGCGGTCCGATACGCGGTCGATGCGTCCACCACCTTGACGGTGTTGGAGCTGATCAGGCTTACCGCTTCCTTGGCGGCGTCATCCGGCAGGCAGAGAACGACAGCGTCCACGCCATTCAGAAGCTCAGCCCGAGCGGCCGCATCCTTGCGCTTGGCCGGATCGATGGAAACGACTTCCAGATCGCGGCGGCCTTCCAGGCGCTGACGGATCTGCAACCCGGTCGTACCGGCTTCGCCATCGATGAAGACTGTGTGGGCCATCTGCAAACTCCGCCATGCGGTGAGGCAAAAAGAAAGGGCGCTTCGGCTTCCCGAAGCGCCCTCCCAAACGCGATTCCTCGCGCAGCTGTTAGCGCTTCGAGAACTGGAAGCTGCGGCGGGCCTTGGCCTTGCCGTACTTCTTACGCTCGACGACGCGGCTGTCGCGGGTCAGGAA
>JAEXKM010000083.1 GCA_023445705.1 Pseudomonadota bacterium | reverse complement strand
GTTCTATTCGGCCTCGACCATGATCTGCACGCCCGCCTCGCTCAGCCAGGAAGTCGGCCTCGGCCTAGGCGCGCAGGCCGGCGAGGCGCGGTTGCGGAAGGTGGCCGAGGACGCCGGCTTCACCCGCTTCAGGCGGGCGACCGAGACGCCGTTCAACATGGTCTTCGACGTCCGCCCGTAGGTCTCAGAATGGGAAGAAGATCGGGATCGCGATCATCGCCGCCACATAGGTGACGAGGTTCAGAGGCGCGCCGACCCGGACGAAGTCCATGTAGTTGTAGTTGCCCATCTGGAAGACCAGGACGTTGGTCTGATAGCCGAACGGCGTCGCGAACGCTGCGCTGGCGGCCATCATCACCCCAACCAGGAACGGCCGGGGATCCACGCCCAGGCTCTCGGCGAGCGCGACCGCGACGGGGGTGATGAGCACGGCCACGGCGGCGTTGGAGAGGAACTCCGTCGCCACCAGGGTCACGCCGTACAGGATGATCAGCGCCGTCAGCGGGCCGAAGGGCCGGATGAAGCCGATCAGCAGCTCGGTGCCGGCGGCCGCCAGGCCGGTGATCTCGATGGACATGCCGACCACCACCATCCCGGCGATGAGCAGCAGGACGTCCGGGCGCAAGCCGGCATAGGCCTCTTCCGCGCTGACCACCCGCAGCAGGATCAGCGACACCGCGCCCGCGAAGGCGGCCGCGGCGATGGGCGCCCAGCCCAGGGCGGCGGCGGTCACCACCGCGACGAAGATGGCCAGCGACAGGAAGGCCTTGCGCGGCTGCAGCGGTCGATCGGCCGCGCCGAACAGGGCCACGTCGCCAAGCACGGCGTCGCCGGCGCCGCCCTCGTGGCCACGCTGCTCACCCAGGCGGATCGGCGCCTCGTCCGACTCCGACCTCGGCGCGTCCTCCTTCGGCAGGAGGCGCGTGCCGATGAGATAGAGATAGAGCGCCCCGGCGCCTGCCACGGCCAAGCCGACGGGGGTGATCTCGAATAGGCTGAAGGCGGGCTGGCCGGCGTTCCGGGCCATGTCGTTGACCAGCAGATTGGTCGAGGTCCCGATCAGGGTCAGCAGCCCGCCCATGACCGTCACGTAGCTCAGGGGCATCAGGAAGCGCTTGGGCGACAGCCCCAGCGAGGTCGCTACATCCTTGATCACCGGTGCGGCCAGAACCACGATCGGCGTGTTGTTGAGGAAGCCGCCCACGGACCCGCAAAGGCCGATCACCAGCCACAGGCCCCGTTCGCCCAGCCGCCCGCACATGCGCGTCGCCTGGCGGATAAGCAGGCCAAGCAGGCCCGATAGCTCGATGGCGTAGGCGATGACGAACAGCGAGGCCAGGGCGAGGATGGCGGGGCTGGCGAAGGCCCCCTGAACCTCCGCAGGCCGCACGACGCCCATCAGCAGCAGAGCGGCGGCGGCCGAAAGGGCGGCCACGTCGGATCGAATCCGGCCATGGATCAGGACGCCGACCACGGCGACCAGAACGACGAGAGCCGCGATCTGATCGAAATTCATCTGTCCGTGCAGACCCCGCCGACCTGTTCACGTCAAGGTTTTTGACGGCGTCCACCTTGGCCATGCTAGCCTACCGGCCATGCCTCCCGCAGATGTGAACAGAACGCTCCGTTTTGCGGCGCTAGCCGGAGCGATCATCACCCTGGCTCTGGTCGGCTCCTGTAGCCGCAGCGAAGACGCCGCGCCGCCGCCCAAGGTCGCCGTACCCCCGGCGGAAAAGCCTGCTGCCCCCGCCCCGCCGCCGAGCCTCGGGCGGATAGAACTTCTGGCGGCCATGGACGAAGCCGCCTCCGACTACTCCGCCGGCTCAGCGCGGTCTGGCGTCGATCCGCTGGTGGGACGCACCTTCACGATCCGCATGCCGTTTGGGTGCCTGGGACCGCGCCCCGCCAAGGAAGCGCCGCCGGGTCTCGCCCGCTGGACGGCCGGCGCCGAGGGCAAGACCATCGAGCTTGGCCTTGCGCCCGCCGACTGGACCCATTCCCCGCTCGTGGCCGAGGCAGTGGCCGCCAAGGTCTGGGAGAGCGTCGAAGGCTACTGGATCGACCGCCCATGGCTAAGAAGCGAGGGGTGTCCGGCGGCGCCTCAGGCCGGCGCCGAACTGACCGCCCTGCCCTCGCCCCAGACGATGGGACTAGCGGCGGTCTTCGCGCCCGAGGCCTCGCGCCTGGGCCAACGCAAGGGGCGCCCCTACAACTTCACCGTCCGCGGCTCGGGCGAGGTCCTTCCCGTTGCGCCGCCCGAGGGCTATCGCCTGGTCCTGGAAGGCCGGATCGCCGCCTTCCCAAACGGGCGCGCGGTGAACTGCCGCTCCGAGGGCCCCGACCAGCGGCCGGTCTGCATCGCGGCGGTCCAGCTCGATCGGGTGGCGTTCGAGGATGGCGCGGCCGGCGCGCAAATCAGCGAGTGGCGATAGGTTCGAGGGACGCCTAAGTTCGGTTCGAATCTGGGAAAGAGGATTGCAATGACCGACCTGCCCGACGTCGTGCGCACCGACAAACGCTTCGAGATCCGCGTCGGCGACGAGGTCGCCTTTGCCGAATATCGGCTGAAGGACGACAGCGTGATCTTTCCGCACACGGTGGTTCCGGACGCCTTCGCGGGCCAGGGCGTCGGAAAGCGCCTGGTCGAGGCCGGCCTGGCTTTCGCGCGCGATCAGAAGCTGTGGGTCCGCCCGCACTGCCCGTTCTTCCATGCCTACATCAGCAAGCGCCCGGAACTGCACGACATGGTGCACCCGGACGAACGCGCTTCCCTGACCAAGGCTTAGGGCGCCCCGGCCGGCAACTGCATCGCCAGCGGCACGCTGAGTCCAAGCCAGAAGGAATCGCCCTCCAGCCGGTTCTTGGCGTCGAACTCGTGGATGGCGCGGAAGCGCAAGGTCGCGGGTTTCTTGCCCAGGGTGAAGTTGTAGGCCGCCGTTCCGCCTACGCCGGTCACCCGGCCCTTGAAGGAGCCCAGGACCGCGCCCGAGCCGCTGTCGCCGCTGACCTGCTCGAAATAGTAGGCGAGCACGCCCGCCGAGAACTTGGGCGTGATCAGTTTCTCGACCGAACCTTCGGCGTGGAACTCCGTCCCGCTCTTGTAGTCGGTGTCCTTGTTCTCGCCGTTGAAGGTGAAGCCGGCCTTCCCGGAGACGTCCCAGCCAGCGTGCTCATCACGCCAGGTGCCCGCCAGCGAGACGTCGCCCGCCCAGCGATGGAAGGCCAGGTTGGCCAGCTCGCCGTCACGGTAGTCGCCGATGGGGATGTTCACCATCGTACTGAGCTGAACGTGGGTCTTGCCGCTGCCCCAGCCAAGCGCCGCCGTCGCGATGGGGTCGCCGATGACGAAGGCGTCGTCGCTACGGGACGCGCCGATCTGGCCGCCCAGCGGACCGGTGACGACAGCGGAGACATTCACGTCCGGCCGGCCGAAGGGCAGCGCTCCGCCCACCGCGAGCGTGCCACCCAAGAAGTTCGTCGTAGGCACCCACAGGACCGTTGGAAAGTCCGCCAGAATGGTCGCGTTCAACCCCGCGACCACGTTGCCGCCGACCACGAACTGCTTCGAGCCGCGCGCGCTGCCGTCGTAGTAATAGACCTCATTGTCGAGGAAGACGCCCTTCACCGGCGGCATGACGGCCGCGCCCGGGCCGCCTGAACCAAGCAGGTAGACGCTCGCCGCTCCTTCGGTCGCCATAGCCTGGCTGGCCGCCGCCGCGAGGGCCGCCCCTCCGGCCACAGCGGCTACACGCGCAATCCACATACTCGCCTCCATCGAACTGCTGTTCGCCGATGGTGGCTTGGCGGCCCCTAGAGTGGGTATGGGGTGAAACCCGTAGCCCCGCCGCCCATCGCGCCCCCTGGTTGCGGCGCTGCCGCGACAGCGAGCGTCGAGATCAGTAGCGCCAGCCGGCCGGATGGGGTGTGGTTGCTCCCTCCAGGTCGAGCATGACCTCGTCGACGTAGCACCAACCCCAGCCATCCGGCGGATCGTAGGTTTCGATGATCGGATGGCCGGTTGCACGGAAGTGCTTGGTGGCGTGCTGGTTCGGTGAATCGTCGCAACAGCCGACGTGCCCGCAGGCGCGGCAGAGCCGCAGGTGAACCCAACCCGAGCCGATCTTGAGACATTCCTCGCAGCCATCGGCCGAGGGCGTCACCTCGCGTAGGTATGCTCCGTGGGTGCAGGTCATGGGCTGAGCCACTCCGCCAGGTTCTGGAAATATCGATCGGCCGCCCGTCGCCCGCGCGGATCGCTGAGTATGCGATCCGACGGCGGCTCGCTGACGAAGCTTGGGCAGCCAGTGCGGGGATCGAGGTTGTAATCGCAGAAATGATGGAACGTGGATTGCGCCACGGCTCGCCCTCCGCCGCCGCGGCCCTCGAAGGCCACGATGAGGTTGAACGGCGCGCCGCTCGCCTGGCTGATCCCGGTGGCGATGACGTGGGCGTCGGGCTCGTCGATCGGGGCGCTGACGGCGCCCTCGTGGGGATGCGAGGGAAGGAAGGCGAGCAATCCGCCCATGCCGTCGGCGAGCAACGGGTGAGATGGGTCCTCGACCCTGATGGACTGAAAGTCTCCGTTGGAGCCGGAGTGGTAGTTGGGCCAATCGATGTCGCGGGTGTCCTGATCGTCGCGACGCCGGCGGCCTTCATCCGGCTCGGGATTGGTGGTGTGGAAGTGATGCGCCTTGCCGACGCCGCCCAGGGTGCAGACCGAACAGCCGAGATCCTGGTGATCGCGGGTGACCAGCAAGCCCCCGCCCGATTCCCGGAAGCGCCCGATCGCCGCGCATTCCTCGGCGCTCAGGCCGTCGCCCACATCGACTGCAAAGAGCCACAGCTGATCGAAGCCGCCCTGATCGAGCACCGTCAGCACCGGGTCGGCGCCGAGCTCCCGGTTGCGCGCCACCACCTCGTGGCCAAGGCTGCGCAGATGCGACGCAAGGATGGAGAAACGGCCGACGTGCCAGTCGTCCTCCACCGGCGGAATGGTCGTCTGGATCAGGATGCGCTTGGCCATGGCGACCTCCGGATCCGGAGCTAACGACCAGACGCCGCCGCTCGCAAGCCATACGATCGGCTCAGGCGGCCAAACCTTGAATCTGAGCAGCGATGCGGCGCACGCGCTCGGGGCCGCCCAGCAGTTGGCGGTCGAACCCGATGCGCTTGAACCAATAGTGCAGGCCGAGCAGGTCGGTGATGCCCATCCCGCCATGCACCTCGGTGGCGGTCCGCGCGATGAAGCGGCCGACCTCGGAGAGATGCGCCTTGGCGTGCGCGGCCATCAACGAGGCCTCCTCGGGCGCATCGTCGAAGGCATAGCCCGCATACCAGACGAGGGAGCGGCAGGGCTCCAG
>JAEXKM010000466.1 GCA_023445705.1 Pseudomonadota bacterium | reverse complement strand
CGGCAAGCCCATCACCGACATGGAGATGAATCCCCTCGAAAAGCTCGCCCTGCACGAGGGAATCGAGAAGATCAAGGGGACCGACCTCTACGGTCTGCTGGTCGAGTTCGGCGTGATTCCGCCCGATCGCGGCGACGCGCCCGCGCCCGCCACCGGAGCCGTATACCCCGGCATGCATTAGACGTTTCCGTTAAAAACCGAACCCCCTGTTCAAAGGGGGTTCGGGACGAATTCCTTACACGTTGAACTTGAAGTGCATGACGTCGCCGTCCTGGACGACGTACTCCTTGCCTTCCTGGCGGAACTTGCCGGCTTCGCGCGCGCCGGCCTCGCCCTTGAGGCGGACATAGTCCTCGTAGGCGATGGTTTCGGCCCGGATGAAGCCCTTCTCGAAGTCCGTGTGGATGACGCCGGCGGCCTGCGGGGCGGTGTCGCCCTTGTTGATCGTCCAGGCGCGCGCCTCTTTGGGGCCCACGGTGAAATAGGTCTGCAGGCCGAGCAGGTGGTAGGCCTCGCGGATGAGCTTGTTGAGGCCCGGCTCGGTCAGCCCAAGGGTCTCCAGGAACTCGGCCCGCTCGGCTTCGTCGAGCAGGGCGATCTCGCTCTCGATCTGGGCGGAGATCACCACATGGTCGGCGCCGTCGCGCTTGGCGCGTTCGGCCACCTGGTTGGAGAGGTCGTTGCCGGTGGCGGCCGAGGCCTCGTCCACGTTCGAGACGTAGAGGGCGGGCTTGGAGGTCAGCAGTTGCAGCATCCGCCAGGCCTTGTCGTCCTCGGCCGAGACCACGGCCTTGCGGGCAGGGCGGCCGGCGTTGAGCTCGGCTAAGGCCACCTGGACGAGGCGCAGGGTCTGGGCGCTTTCCTTGTCGCCGGTCTTGGCGCGCTTCTCGAGGTTGGAGACGCGCTTTTCCAGGCTCTCAAGGTCGGCGAGCATGAGCTCGGTCTCGATGGTCTCGAGGTCGGCCAGCGGATCGATCTTGCCTTCGACGTGGGTGATATCGTCGTCGATGAAGCAGCGGGCGACGAAGGCGACGGCGTCGCAGTCGCGGATGTTGGCCAGGAACTGGTTGCCCAGACCTTCACCCTTGGACGCGCCGCGCACGAGGCCGGCGATGTCGACGAAGTTCATCCGCGCGGGGATGATCTCCTTGGACGGAATGATCGCGGCCAGGGCGTTCAGGCGCGGCTCGGGAACGGCCACGTCGCCGGTGTTCGGCTCGATGGTGCAGAACGGGTAATTCGCGGCCTGAGCCGCCGCCGTCTGGGTGAGCGCGTTGAAGAGAGTCGACTTGCCCACGTTGGGCAGGCCGACGATGGCGACCTTGAGAGCCATGGAGATAGCGGTTCCTGAATTTGAGGGCGCGACCTAGCACGTTCGGGGGTGAGGCCCAAGTGGGCGGCGACCAGATGCAGCCCGCTGTGCAGGGCTTTGCATCTGGTCTCGCCAGTTGATGGCCCTATCTCCGATCGTCATCCCCGGCCGCGGAAGCGTGCCGGGGATCTATAAGCGCCTGCGTAACCCGGCAGGGCGTCGGCGTTTATGGATGGCCGGGACCTAGCGGCCCGGCCATGACGAAAGCTTAGAGAAGGTTCGGGAGGCTACGCCCGGCCGCGGGGGACGTCGCTCTTGTCGGCGGGGGCCAGGCGCATGACCTCGGTCTGGTACTTCTCGTCCTCACCGGCCGCGAGCAAGGGGGCGGCGTCGGCGAGCGCGCGCAGGAGCGCCTCGACCCAGGCGTGGTCGACCTTGTGGAAGTCGGAGAGGACGTGACCCTGGACACGGTCCTTGTGCCCGGGATGGCCGACGCCGAGGCGGGCGCGGCGGAAGTCGGGGCCGATATGGGCGGTGACCGAGCGGACGCCGTTGTTGCCCGCCGCGCCGCCGCCGGTCTTCATCCGGAAGCGGCCTGGAGCCATGTCGATCTCGTCGTAGAAGAGGACAAGGTCGGCGGGCGACAGCTTGTAGAACTTAAGCGCCTCCGAAACGGCGCGGCCGCTTTCGTTGTAGAAGGTCTGCGGCTTGAGGATCAGGGCGCGAACCGCGCCGCTGGGCGTCTCGATCTCCCCCTCGCGAACGAGGGAGGAGAAACGAGAGCGTTCGGGACCAAAACGCCAACGGCGTGCGATCTCATCGACGGCCATGAAACCGACGTTGTGCCGGTTGCCCGCATAGCGGGCTCCCGGATTGCCCTGTCCGGCAAGGACGAGCATGAAGCCCCCGCAGTCGGAGGCTTAGGCTTGGGCTTCGCCTTCGGCGGCTTCTTCAGCAGCTTCCGAAGCGCCGGCGGCCGAACCAGCGACCGTGGCCACGACGAAGTCGCGGTCGAGGGCCGGCTCAACGCCCTTCGGCAGGTCGAAGGCGCCGATGCGGATGGTGTCGCCGATTTCCAGGCCGGTCAGGTCGAAGACCAGTTCTTCCGGAATGGCGTCGGCCGGGCAGGTCAGTTCGACTTCGTGACGCACCACGTTCAGCGTGCCGCCCTTCTTCAGGCCCGGCGAGGCTTCGTGATTCTTGAAGTGCACCGGGATGGCGATCTTGATCGTCTGGTGCGCATCGACGCGGTACAGGTC
>JAEXKM010000458.1 GCA_023445705.1 Pseudomonadota bacterium | reverse complement strand
TGCAGAAGCGCCTCGACGACATCGGCAAGACCCAGGGCGAACCCGCCGGGACCGAATGAGTTTGAGAGGATGAAAGTGTCGCGTGAACAGACGGCGCCCGAAGCGCCGAAAGCCATGTCGCTCTTTGAGCGCTACCTGACCCTCTGGGTGGCGCTCTGCATCGTGCTCGGCATTGCACTCGGCCACTTCTTCCAGCCCGCCTTTCAGCTGATCGGCTCGGCCGAGGTCGCCAAGGTCAATCTGCCGGTCGCCGTTCTGATCTGGCTGATGATCATTCCGATGCTGATGAAGGTCGACTTCGGCGCGATGCGTCAGGTCGGCCGCCATTGGCGCGGGATAGGGGTGACGCTGTTCATCAACTGGGCGGTGAAGCCGTTCTCGATGGCCGCCCTGGGCGCGTTCTTCATTGGCTACCTGTTCCGCCCCTACCTGCCGGCCGGCGAGATCAACAGCTATATCGCCGGGCTGATCCTGCTCGCCGCCGCACCCTGCACCGCCATGGTGTTCGTCTGGAGCAACCTGACGCGCGGTGAGCCGAACTTCACCCTCAGCCAGGTCGCGGTGAACGACGCCATCATGATCGTGGCTTTTGCTCCGATCGTCGGTCTGCTGCTGGGCATTTCCGCGATCACCGTGCCCTGGCAGACCTTGATGCTCTCTGTCGGGCTCTACATCGTCATTCCGGTGATCATCGCCCAGGTCGCCCGCAAGGCCCTGATGTCCCGCGGCGAAGCTGCGCTGCAAAGCGCGCTGGGCACGCTCGGCCCAGTCTCGATCATCGCGCTGCTGGCGACGCTGGTCCTGCTGTTCGGCTTCCAGGGCCAGCAGATCATCGCCCAGCCCGCGATCATCGCCATGCTGGCCGTCCCGATCCTGATCCAGGTCTACTTCAACTCAGGCCTGGCCTACCTTCTGAACCGCGCCAGCGGCGAGGCCCACTGCGTCGCGGGCCCCTCGGCCCTGATCGGCGCCAGCAACTTCTTCGAACTGGCTGTCGCCGCCGCCATCAGCCTGTTCGGTTTCACGTCGGGCGCGGCGCTCGCCACCGTCGTCGGCGTTTTGATCGAGGTGCCGGTCATGCTCTCGGTCGTCGCGATCGTGAACGCCAGCAAGGGTTGGTACGAGCGTGGCGGCGCCGTGCGCCGGGTGGCCGCCCGCGAACAGACCCCAACTCCGAAAGCCTCGCCGGTGAAGTCATGAGCTCCTCCGAATTTCCGATCGCCATCTTCCACAATCCGGCCTGCGGCACCTCCCGCAACGCGCTTGCGATGATCCAGGCGGCCGGCTACGAGCCTGCTGTCGTCGAGTACCTTGAGGCCGGCTGGACCCGTGAACAGTTGGTCCACCTTCTGAGCGAGATGCAGGCCACACCTCACGACGTCCTGCGCGAGAAGGGCACGCCGGCGGCCGAACTCGGCCTGCTTGATCCGGGCGTCAGCGACAAGCAGGTCCTGACCGCCATGATCGCCCACCCGATCCTAGTCAACCGACCGATCGTCGTAACGCCGAGGGGCGTGAGATTATGCCGGCCGTCTGAAGCGGTGCTCGAGTTGCTCGACCGCAAACCAGACAGCTTCACCAAAGAAGACGGCGAGGTCGTCCGCCTCTAGTTCGCGCCGAAGCTCCGCCCGCCAGTGACAGTTTGGCCGATCGGGCGGATAATGTGCGTATGGCGCGCTTTCTAATCTCTATCCTCGCCATTCTGGCCCTCACGGTCGGCCCGATCGCCGCTTCGGCGGCGACCAGGGGGTGCGGGATGGACGCGTCAACGGCAGTCGACGCGGCCCGCATACAGCAGAGCGCCCCGCTCACCCCCTGCTGCGACAAGGCGTTGAAAAACTGCGCCGCGACGTGTGCAAGTATCTGTGCCGGCGCGGTTGCAGTGCTGTCGGCGACGCCGAGTGAGGGGGCCCTTGCCGCCCACGTGTCTCCCGAGCCTGGAAGCGGTCCTGCCGTGCATTCCCATAGGCCTTCTGGGCCCGATCATCCTCCGAAAGCGATGACCTGAGGCCGACGGCGATCCCGTCGGTTCCGCTGCGCCTGCGCCGGGCGCTCGCACAATGCGAGACCCGGTCCGGCCTAGGCGCCGTCTCGCCGGACGGCTCGACCGCCTGGCGGATCCAACAAGCTTGGGAAGACACATGATCATTCGCTTCACCATCACCGCCTTGGCGCTCAGCCTGCCGCTGGCGACCGGGGCCTGCGCCATGTCCGGCCAGTACGCCTACCGCACTGCGCCGCCATCCTCGAACCCGCACGACTACTTCCGTACGGTGACCCGCGAACCGCTCGCGGCCGAAGGCCAAAAGGCCGACGCCGTCGCGGTCGAGCGTCCTCGCTGACGCGCCTAGCCTGCGCCGATTCCGAGGGATCGGCGCAGGCGCCGCGTAATGCTCAATGACGGCCGGTGGATCGTTCGGTCCGTCGCCGTCGAACTGTGACCTTGCGCAAACCCAGGCTCGGGCATACCCCTATCGTCCCATGTGGAACCTGATCCGCATCGTCGTTGCAGCGCTCGCCCTGGTTGGCTTCGTCGGCCAGACGACGGCGCGCGCCATGCCGATGATGGCGACGGTCGAGGTGGCCGCGCCGGCCGACCACGTTGCCATGGCTGGGATGGACTGCGCCGATATGCCCGGCATGTCGCAAATGGCCGATGCGCCCAGGCCGGACTCCAAGCCGACGCCATGTAAGGGCGTCACGCTCGATTGCATTGGTAAGATGGGCTGCGCCACGGTGCCGCCGCCAATTCCGGCGATTGCGAGCATCCCGCATACATTCACCTACGAGGGCGTGCACTTCGCGCTCTCCGACCTAACGCGCGAGGGCGTGCTCGCGCCCTTGCTCTTCCATCCTCCCAGACCGCTGGCCTGACGCGCTGGCGTCAGCGTCTGCATGCGCTCGCATCGAGCGACTACGGACGCGCGCGACGCCGCCAGATCAGATCAGCCCGTCCGACCGACGGGCGCCATCGGCATGGAGAAGGATCATGACCTTCCGAACACTCACTGCGATCAGCGCTGCGGCGCTGATGCTCGGCCTGTCGGCCGCGGCCCAGGCGGCTGCCCCTGAGCCGCAGGGCGACTACCGCCTGCGGGTCGCCCCGCCGTCCTCGAACCCGCACGACTACTTCCGCACGGTCGAGAAGGTCCCAGGCTCGCCCTCGGCGGGCGACCAGGCACGGACGGCGGATTGCGACTGCCCGATGATGAAGGGCGACGCGGCCATGCGCGACATGTGCATGAGCATGGGTCGCCACAGCCCGCAACCGAAGGGCTAGCCGACTGCCAATCCCCGCGCCGTCTATCCCCTGGCGCGGGGATGCAGGGGCGCCGGCGGTGATCAACCGCCGGCGCTTCCGGCCCTCGTTTCATCATGATCACGACCGGAACTCCGATGCGTCTTGTCTTGACCCTGGCCTGCGCGGCGTTAGCCGGCGCGGCCCAGGCTGCACCACTAACCTTCGATGCCGCGCTCAGGCTCGCCGACACCTCGGCGCCAAGCCTCTTGGGCAAGGACGCCGATGTCGCCGCGGCGCGCTCGGCGGCGATCGCCGCCGGCCGCCTGCCCGACCCGAAGCTCGCTGTGGGTCTCGGCAACTTCCCGATCTCAGGACCGCCAGCGGGGACCTTCGACCGCGACAGCATGACCATGGCCACGGTCGGTGTGAGCCAGGACATGCCCAGCACCGCCAAACGCCGGGCGAGCCGTGAACGCGCCACAGCAGACATCGAGGCGGCCGAGGCCAGCGCGCGGGTCGAGGCGCGGGCGGTCCGTCTTGCGGCCTCCCTGGCCTGGATCGACCTGTTCTACGC
>JAEXKM010000435.1 GCA_023445705.1 Pseudomonadota bacterium | reverse complement strand
GGGTTCGGGCGCGGAGGGCTTCCAGGGTCAGCTTGTCGTCCTTGTCGCTGTCGAGCAGCTCAAAGCGCTGGCGGGCGGCTTTGGCCCATTCTTCGGCGCTCACCCGCTGGCTGAGGTCGGCGTCGGCGCCGCGGACCGGCTGGGGGATGTTGAGCAGCGAGAACCGCGCGGCGCCGGTGCGGGGTTCGCTCTTGTCGACCTTGCGGAAAATCTTGCGCTCGCCGCCGGGCGGGCCACCGCCTCCGCCGGGAGGGCCGCCCCTGGGCCCGCCGCCTCCAGGGCCGCCGCCGGGGCCGCGGTCGAAATTCATGCGGGTGATCTCGGGAACGAGCTTGGTCTCGTAGGCCGTGTTTTCCGGACCGTCGATCTGGCCGTCGCCGTCGGTGTCGAGCACCTTGAAGAACCGCATGGCGTCGTCGCGGAACTCCGGCAGGGTCAGGACGCCGTCCTGGTTGGCGTCAGCCCCGGCGAACCAGTCGGCGAGGCCGTCCTCGCTGCGGAAGGGCTCGCCGGCGGGGCTGATGAACAGGCGATGGCCGCCGGCATGCTCGGGTCCGCCGGGGGGCGGGGCCGCGGGCTGGGCGAGGACGGGAGAGGCGAGGGCGGCCAGGGCCGCTCCGGCGATCAGCAGGCGCAACATGAGGCGCGAGCTAGACCGTTGGTTGGGCGAAAGCGGGGCCTTGACGTAACCGTCCTGAAACCGCCCGGAAATGCGGGGAGCGGTGCTAGCCGGCGGCCGCGCGGCGGTTGCGCTCGGCGACGCTGATACCCGCGGTTCCCCAGTTCTCGGCCGGGACCTCGTCGATGACCACGAAGGTCGCCGCGGGGTTCTTGTTCAGCACCTTGACCAGCAGCTCCGTCGTTCCGGCGATCAGCTCGGCCTTCTGCGCCTCGGTGGCGCCGGGGGTGATGCGGATGTTGACGTAGGGCATGGGAGCCTCCTGCCGTTGTTGCGGCGAAGACTTAACCGCGCGAAGCTCGGCGGCAAACCTCATGGAGAGCCTGATGGCCCGGTTTTTCGCCCGCGTGATCTTCGCCGCCCTGGGCCTGTCGCTCGCGGCCTTCCTGCTACGGGGAGTCGGCTACAATGGGATCGTCGACCTGCTGCTGGCGGCGCTGCTGCTGGGCGTCCTGAACGCGATCGTGCGGCCGATCCTGTTCATTCTCACGCTGCCGCTGACCATCGTGACCCTGGGACTGTTCCTGCTGGTGCTGAACGCAGCGATGATCGGGCTGGTGGCCTGGATGCTGCCCGGCTTCTGGGTTCAGGGCTTCTGGTCCGGGGTCGCTGCGGCGGTCATCGTGGGCTTGGCGAGCTGGGTCGGCGGCGTGATCATCGGGGATGCGAAGCGGTAGGGAGCGGCCGCTCGTCGCCGCACGCGCCCGGATCACGGGTCGCGCACGCACGCCGAGGAGCGCGGGCAAGGCATGAGTCTATGGATGGCCGGGACCTGCCGGCCCGGCCATGACGAACCATAAGGGGGAAGGCGTTGGATAGTCTGGAGCCTGTCCACGCCAACAACGCCGTCTACATCATGGCCAGCGGGAAGCACGGGACGCTCTATGTGGGCGTGACGAGCAACCTGTTGCGCCGCGTGCAGGAGCATCGCGAGGCGCCGACCCAGGGGTTCACCTCGCGCTATGGTGTGACGCGCCTCGTGTGGTTCCGGCGCTGCTTTACTGTGGTCGAGGCGATCGGCTGGGAGAAGCGGCTGAAGAAGTACAAACGCGACTGGAAGATCAATCTGATCGAACGGGACAATCCGAATTGGGACGATCTCTTTCCGCAGATCGTTTGATCCTTCCACGACGCGTGCGAGCCCCCAGTAATCGTCATGGCCGGGCCGGCAGGTCCCGGCCATCCATAGACATCGGGCTTTCCGTATGAGGCGGTGCGTATGGATCCCCGGCACGCTGGCGCGACCGGGGATGACGATCGGGGGGAGAGCGGGGGTAAGCCGCAAAGAAAAAGGGCGGGGCCTTGCGGTCCCGCCCTTCGTCAATTTTGCCTGAGCGTCGGACTTAGAAGTCCATGCCGCCCATGCCGCCCATGTCCGGCATGCCGCCGGCGGGGGCGGCCTTCTTCGGGCTTTCGACGATCGCCGCTTCCGTGGTGATCAGCAGGCCCGACACCGAGGCGGCGTCTTGCAGAGCCGTACGGACGACCTTGGCCGGGTCGATGACGCCGTCCTGGACCAGGTCGACATACTGCTCGGTCTGAGCGTTGAAGCCGAAGGTCGGCGAGTTGTTCTCGAGGATCTTGCCCACGACGATCGAGCCTTCGACCCCGGCGTTTTCCGAGATCTGACGGATCGGCGCCTGCAGGGCGCGGCGCACGATGGCGACGCCGGCTTCCTGGTCAGCGTTGTCGCCCTTGAAGCCGTCCAGAGCCTTGGAGGCCTTCAGCAGAGCGACGCCGCCACCGGGGACGATGCCTTCTTCCACCGCAGCGCGGGTGGCGTTCAGGGCGTCGTCGACGCGGTCCTTCTTTTCCTTCACTTCGACTTCGGTCGCGCCGCCGACGCGGATGACCGCAACGCCGCCGGCCAGCTTGGCCAGACGCTCTTGCAGCTTTTCCTTGTCGTAGTCGGAGGTGGTTTCTTCGATCTGACGCTTGATCTGGCCGATGCGGCCTTCGATCGCGTCCTTGGCGCCGACGCCGTCCACGATGGTGGTGTCGTCCTTGGTGATCGAGACCTTCTTGGCGCGGCCGAGCATGTCGAGGGTGACGTTCTCGAGCTTGATGCCCAGGTCTTCGCTGATCAGCTCACCGCCGGTTAGGATGGCGATGTCTTCCAGCATGGCCTTGCGGCGATCGCCGAAGCCCGGAGCCTTGACGGCCGCGACCTTCAGGCCGCCGCGGAGTTTGTTGACCACGAGGGTGGCCAGGGCTTCGCCTTCGACGTCTTCAGCGATGATGAGCAGCGGGCGGCCCGACTGCACGACGGCTTCCAGGACCGGCAGCAGCGGCTGCAGCGAGGAGACCTTCTTTTCGAAGAGCAGGATGAGCGGCTCGTCGAGCTCGACTTCCATCTTGTCGGCGTTGGTGATGAAGTACGGCGACAGGTAGCCGCGGTCGAACTGCATCCCCTCGACGACGTCGAGTTCGGTTTCCAGGCTCTTGGCTTCTTCGACGGTGATCACGCCTTCGTTGCCGACCTTGGCCATGGCCTTGGCGATCATTTCACCGACTTCGGTGTCGCCGTTGGCCGAGATGGTGCCGACCTGAGCGATTTCCGAGTTGGTGGTGACCTTCTTGGCGGTCGACTTGATCTCTTCGATGACCTTGAGGACGGCCTTGTCGACGCCGCGCTTCAGGTCCATCGGGTTCATGCCGGCCGCGACCGACTTCAGGCCTTCGACGACGATGGCTTGAGCCAGGACGGTGGCGGTGGTGGTGCCGTCGCCGGCCTTGTCGTTGGTCTTGGAGGCGACTTCGCGGATCAGCTGGGCGCCGAGGTTTTCGAACTTGTCAGCCAGTTCGATTTCCTTGGCGACCGAGACGCCGTCCTTGGTCGAGCGCGGAGCGCCGAAGGACTTTTCGATGACGACGTTGCGGCCCTTGGGGCCGAGGGTCACCTTCACCGCGTTGGCGAGGGTGTTGACGCCGCGCAGCATGCGGTCGCGCGCGTCGGAAGAGAAATAGACGTCTTTAGCGGCCATTTTTCTGCTCTTTCAGAATAGGTGGATGGGAGAAAAGCGCGGAGCGCGTCGACTATTCGACGACGCCGAGAACGTCGCTTTCCTTCATGATCAGCAGGTCCTGACCGTCGATCTTGACCTCGGTGCCCGACCACTTGCCGAACAGGATGCGGTCGCCGGCCTTGACGTCCAGGGGTTGGACCTTGCCGCTGTCGTCACGGGCGCCAGGGCCAACGGCGAC
Source organism: Pseudomonadota bacterium (assembly GCA_023445705.1). Lineage (GTDB taxonomy): Bacteria > Pseudomonadota > Alphaproteobacteria > Caulobacterales > Caulobacteraceae > Phenylobacterium. The sequence goes on along the minus strand of JAEXKM010000435.1, from coordinate 533 downwards.
GACTTCGCCTTCCTGCGGCTTTTCCTTGGCGGTGTCGGGGATGATGATCCCGCCCTTGGTCTTTTCTTCTTCCTCGACGCGCTTCACGAGGACGCGGTCTCCCAGAGGACGAAACGCCATATGTATGTCTCCGTTCGGGACGGTTGAAATGCCTGTGGTCAGCCCCCGTAGCGCGGCCGTTAGCAGCCGCAGCCACCGAGTGCTAACGCAGGGCGGAGGTAGGGAACGGCCAAGGGGGAGTCAAGCGCGGCGCGCGGCGTTTTTTGGCGAGACTGCTGACAGGTTCTGGTCGGCGGCGCGTTAACCTGCGCAGGCAAGCCCAGGAGACCCGCATGCTCGATCATCTCGGTGTGACCGTCAGTGACTTCAAGAAGGCCCGCGCCTTCTACGACCAGGCTCTGGCCCCGCTCGGAATCGCCGTCGCCATGGAAGTGACGCCGGAGCAGACCGGCGGCAGCGCCCACGCCGGATATGGCGCAGGCGGCAAGCCGGACTTCTGGATTGGAACCGGCGGCCCTGCCAGCCAGGGCGTG
>JAEXKM010000434.1 GCA_023445705.1 Pseudomonadota bacterium | reverse complement strand
TTGAGGGCGCGGACGTCGTTGAATGCGGCGATGGCGTCCGCCTCGCCGAGCAGCATCCGCCGCCGGTAATCGAAATAGGCGTCCAGGAACAGCTTCAGCCGCTCGCGGACGGTGGAGCCAGTCTCACCGGCGGCGGCCAGCTCCTTGAAGCGGCCGATCCCGTCGAGGAAACAGGCCGCGGCCAAGTCTTCCTTGTTCTTGAAATAGTAGACGACGCCCGTCGGCACGAGATCGAGCCGCGCCGCGACATCGGCCAGCGTCATCCCGCGCACGCCCTTGCGGTTGAGCACCTGCACCGCCGAAGAAACGATAGCGTTCTTCCGTTGTTCGAAACGTTTGGTCGGCGCGCGATTTATCGTCATCTTGCGCCTTGGATACCGCGACGCCGACCGTCAGAACAACCTTTACCGTCAGCTCGATTTCAGAAACGCCGGATCGATGGGCAATTGCCGGATCCGTTTGCCAGTTGCTGCGAAGATCGCATTGCAAAGCGCAGGGATCACCGGCGGCAGCGCCGGCTCGCCGAGGCCCGTCGGCGAGTTGTCCGACTTGATGAAATGGGTCTCAACCAGCGGCGCCTCATTGATCCGCATCAGGGCGTAGTCCGTGAAGTTGCTCTCCACCGCCGCGCCGTTCTCGATGGTGATCTTCTGGTGCAGGGCGCCCGACAGGCCGTCGAGCACTGAGCCTTCGATCTGGTTGAGCGCGCCGAACGGATTGATGATCTGGCGCCCGACATCGGCGGCCACCCACACCTTGACCGGCTTCACCTCGCCTTCAGGCGATACAGCGACCTCGACCACCTCGGCGAAATAGCCCAGGTGGCTGTAGTGGAAGGCCACGCCCAGGCCCGAGCCCTTGGGTAGCTTGCGGCGTCCCCAGCCCGACTTCTCCGCGGCCAGCCTGACCACGGCCGCCATGCGTGCCGCGCCGTAGGCTGAGCCCTTCTCACCGACGGTCTCCTGATCGCCCAGCAGCTTCAGGCGGAAGGCCACCGGATCGGCTCCGGCCGCGTGCGCCAACTCGTCGATGAACGACTGTACGACGAAGGCGATGGCGTTCGAACCCGGCGCGCGAAGCGGCCCAGTCGGAATCCCGCAGGGCATCATCGAGAGGTCGTAACGATAGTTCGGCACGAACCGCGCCGGAAATTCCGTGGGCGACATGCCGGCGCTGCGCGCGGGCGTGCCATTCTCGCCGAGGGTGACGAAATGGTCCTGCCATGCCACGACCTGGCCATCCGCTGAAACGCCGCCCTTGAGGTAGTGCCAGCCGGCCGGTCGATAGAGGTCGTGGCGCATGTCGTCTTCACGCGTCCACAGCAGCTTGACCGGCGCGCCGGCCTGGCGGGAAATCCACGCCGCCTCGACCATGTAGTCGTTGCTGAGCCGCCGCCCGAAACCGCCGCCGCAGCGGATCATGTGAATGGTGATCGCCTCGGGCGCGATACCCAGGCTCTTGGCGACCAGCTGGCGGCCGGGCTCCGGATTCTGGGTCGGAGCCCAGATCTCAAGCTTTCCGTCCTTGAAGTGCGCCGTGCAGTTCTGCGGTTCGAGATTGGCGTGGGAGATGAAGGGATAGGCGTAGGCCGTTTCGACCGTCTTGGCCGCGCCCTTCAGCGCCGCATCGACGTCGCCGTCATTGCGTTCGGTCTTGCCCGGCGCGCCCTTGGCGAGGCGCTCGGCGTCGGCTGCGAAACCGGCCGAGGATTGCTTGGACGTCGGGTGGTCGGCCCATCTGATGTTGAGCTTGTCGCGACCCTTGCGGGCGGTCCACCAGCTGTCGGCGACCACCGCGACGCCGGGAAGCAGGCCGTCCAGCGCAGTCCCCACGCCCTCGACAACGAAGGCGTCCCGCACGCCCTTCACGCCCTTGGCCGCGGCCAAGTCGGCGCTTGCGACCTTGGCGCCGAACACCGGAGCCTTCTCGTAGGTGGCGAACAGCATGCCGGGCACGACGACGTCGATCCCGAACAGCGGCTTGCCGGTGACGATCGAGGGGGTGTCCACCTGGGCGATCGGCTTGCCGATGATCTTGTAGTCCTTCGGATTCTTGAGCGGGACCGTCTTCAAGTCCGGCGTCGGGACCGAGGCGGCCTTTGCGGCCAGAGAGCCGTAGGAGGCCTTACGGCCAGTGCGCTTGTGATGAACCACGCCGGAAACCGTCGTGCATTCGATCGCCGGCACGCCCCACCCTTGCGCCGCGGCGGCGACCAGCATCATCCGCGCGGCCGCGCCCACGCGGCGAAGCTCGTCCCAGTGCAGGGGCGTGGCCATGCTGCCGCCCGCGAACTGACGGCCATAGGTGACCGGGTCATTGTCAGCCGTCCGCGTGCGGACCTGGCTCCAATCGACGTCGAGCTCCTCGGCGATGAGCATCGGCAGCATCGTCTTGATGCCCTGACCGATCTCGGGGTTCTTGGAGACGATGGTCACCGTCTCGTCCGGCGAGATCTCGACATAGGCGTTGAGCGCGCCCTGCCCCGGGCCTTCCGCCGCCCCGGCCTTGCCAGCGACGCTGAAGGAAATGACGAGGCCAGCGCCGGCCAGGACCTGCCGGCGGGAGGCTTCGATATGGTGCGAGCCGTCGGCCATCTTACGCCTCCGCCTTCTGGCCCGAGGCCTTCTTGATGGCGGCGCGGATGCGCAGATAGGTGGCGCAACGACAGATATTGCCGCTCATGGCGTCGTCGATATCGGCGTCCGTAGGCTTCGGGTTCGACGCCAGCAGGGCCGTGGCCGACATGATCTGGCCGGCCTGACAATAGCCGCACTGGGCGACGTCGAGTTCTGACCAGGCGTCCTGGACCTTTTTCCCCACCACCGACGCGCCGACGCCCTCGATGGTCACGATCTTGGCTTCCCCGACGCCGTCGACGGGGAGCGAGCAGGAACGCACCGGGGCGCCGTCCATATGAACGGTGCAGGCGCCACACTGGGCCACGCCGCAACCGTACTTGGGTCCAAGAATTCCGAGGGTGTCGCGAAGCACCCAGAGCAGGGGCGTATCGCCCTCGACGTCGGCCGAAAGCGTGCGGCCGTTCACGTTCAACTCGAAGGCCATCGGAGCCCCCTCTCCCTAAGCGTCGCCGCCTAGAATCTAAGGGTTAGAACCGGGCATGAGCAAGTGCGAACAAGCGCTGCATTACTCACTGTCCGCTCCATGGCGCCCATGTAATCTTACGCATGAACACTGTGTAATAATCTTAAATCTGCGTCATTACTCCAACTTAACGAGACTATTCGTCGCATCAGGACTACCCATTTGCTCATCGGCGGCCAGCAAACGCCACAGATGAATTGGGAGAATTCAGATGTTCAAGCTCAGCAACACCATCGCCGGCATCGCCACCCTGACCCTGGCGACTGTCCCGGCCCTCGCCCTGACGACCAGCGCGCATGCCGCGCCTGCGGTCATCAAGGTTTCGGATCTCGATCTCACCTCGGCGCAAGGCGCCCGCACCCTGGAAAAGCGCATCGACGCCGCGGCCCGGGATGTCTGCGCCTCGGAAGGCCGGATGTCGCTCGACGCTCAGGCTACCTGCCTCGAAAGCGTGCGCAGCGAGGCGCGCGACAAGATCGCGGACCGGCAATACGCCACGACCAACGCGACTACCCACCTGGCCCATCGCTGAGGCCAGTCCCTCCCCCGCTCAGCGAAGGCCGAAGGCCCGCCATGACTTGGCGGGCCTTTTCGCGTCAGCGCGAACCGGCCGCCTGCATGATCTTGTCCGAGGAGGGGCGCCCGGCGAGGCCGTCGGCCGGCGACACCGTGATGCGCATCTCGTTGCCCTGGATCACAGCCGAAGGCTTGCGACCCTCGACCAGCTTCACCTTGGTGAAGCGACCCAGCATGGAGCGGCCATCGGGCCGCCTGGACATCCGGACCACCGCCTCGGCCGCGACGCTGGCGGCGTCCGCGACCACAGCGGAAGAAGCCGGCGATGCATCCGCCTCGAAAGGGATCAGCCGGCGCGCAGCTCTCGTCGCCCGGGCGCTTGCCTGGGCCAGGCGCTCCAGCAGGACCTGTGGGCTCAGCGGCGGCAGACGCAGCGCCGCTCCACCGCCCAGCAGGGCCGCAGCCGAGCCGCCCGGCCGGCTGGGCGTGAAGACGGTCAAACCGCCGAGCCGCGTCGCCCGCAACATCGGCTCGCCCAGATC
>JAEXKM010000447.1 GCA_023445705.1 Pseudomonadota bacterium | reverse complement strand
GGCCTACGAGCTGGCCGGCCGCATGGACACCGGCACGGTCTGGATCAACAAGCATGCCGACCTCGCGCCCAACCTGCCGTTCGGCGGGGCCAAGATGTCCGGGATCGGAACCGAACTTGGCGACGAGGGCCTGGCCGAGTTCACCCAGGCCCACGTCATCAACATGGCTCGCTGAGGCGAGCGGCTACCAGGTCTTCAGCGGCTTCACGGCCCTGGGGGCCTGGTAGATGTAGACCGGCTGCTTGGCGCTGGCCTTGGTCGTGTACGAGGTCAGGTTGGCGCGGGTCGGCCAAGTTCCCAGGCGCAGGCCTCCAGCGGCCTTCTGCGTCGACGCGGCCTTGGCTTCGCTGCGAGCGGCGTCGACGGTCAGCGCCGCCGCCGGCCCCGTCAGGGCAAGCCCAAGCGCCGTGCTCAGGATGAGCATCTTCAAGCGCGTTTCTCCCTAAGTCGTTGACCTTCTGCGAGGTCTGAGGTCGAGGCTGAACCTCTTTTCCTCCCTGTGCAACGGGCTTGCGGCCGTGACGTTGCGTCAGGCCGCGTCCATCACCGAACGGAACTTTGGAAGCAGCCGGCGCACATAGCCGGTCATGGTCGGGTGGATCTCGTCGAACCACCAAAGCGAGCCTCTGCCGTTCAGCCCCGCGCAGTCCACCTGCATCACCCGCGCGCCATGCGGCAGGGCCCAGGCGGTGATCGCGTCGCGAAAGGCGTTCACCAGCTGCACGATCGCGGCGAGCTGGGTCGTGTCGCTAAGATAGCCCTTCTGCTCCAACGGCTCTGACAGCCACGGGCCGCGAGACGACGGACTGGCGTAGTCGTACCCATGGACCACCATCCGCCCGTTGAACCCCAGTGAGAGCAGGTCGGCCAGGATGGTCTCGAAATGACTGATCAACTCGCCGATCGTCTCGCGCCCCTCCGGCGTGATCCAGTCGGCGGCGCCGGGATCGAAGTCGATCAGCATCCGCTTGATATTGCGCTCCCCGCCAGGGCCTTCGCCCAGCAGGTCGTTGCCCCCGCCGCTCACCATGAAGAAGTGCGGTTTGACCGACGCGATATGGGGCGCGTAGTCGCGATCGGCGCTCATGCGCGAAAGGACGTCGCCGGCGGACGCCAGCGTCTTCAGCGCATAGTCCTTCATGAACCACTCGAGCAGGTCTGACCCGAACGGGTAGTGGAACCAGGAGTCGCCGATGGCCACGATCCGCGGCTTGAGCGGATCGTCGATATTGCGCTCGAACCACTCGTCCCGATGCACGCGCCAGAGCCTGTTCAGCCGGTCGACCGACCCACCTCCCAGCGAGTCCAGCTCGTTGCCCTTGCGCAGATAGACCCGGTGGCTGGGCTGGAAGGGATTGCCGCCCGCGCGGGGCTCGATCTCCACGTTTCCGGCGTCCAGCTCGCGCTGCAGATCAGCGCTTCTCAAAAGCTTGCGTACAGGGTCGTCCATGGCGCGCCCTCAGCAGTTGCGCCATGAGCCTCTCATCAGTTCGCCGGCGTGGAAACCCGCCGCGCCATCAGCGCGCCGACATAGGCCTCCATTAGCCGGACGAGCTCTTCCTCCAGCGCCTCCGGATCCAGCCCTGTCGCCGGCTCGGCCGCCGCCGCCCGCAACAGGCCGGGGACAGCATGGGTTAGGACGAAGGCCGATTCCGGCGTCAGTTCGATCTGCAGCCGCGCCTTGCCCGATATGCTGGCCAGGAACGCCTCATGGTGCGCCATGAACACGCCCTCGCCGCCGCGGTCGAGCAGCGCGTCCAGCAGGGCCCGCCGCGTCGCGGGCGAGCCCCTGAAGCTGCTGGTCAGGGCGCGGACGATGGATCGGATGCTGCCCAGGTCGGGACGCTCGATGATCGTCGCTGCGATCTCGTTGCGCGTCGCCTCGGCCCGCTGCTCGGCCAGGCCCGCCAGGATGTCCTGTTTGCTGCCGAAGTACTGGTAGAGCGTGCCGATGCTCACCCCCGCCCGCGCGGCGATATGATTGGTGCTCAGCTTGTCGACGCCGTGGGCCTCCAGAAGCTGAAAGGTCGCCTCTAAAATCGCCTGCACTGTGGCCTCGGCGCGGGCCTGCCGCGGATTTCGTCGTGTTTTGTCAGTCACTTGGCGCGCTCCCGCCGGCCATGCTCCCGCCGCGCGGAAGGCGAGTGGAAACATGAGCAATGCTTACATATCGTGGCTTCAGGAGCTCTCAAAGCCCGCTTTCATCAGGATCGCCATGGCCTTTTCGATTGATCATGTCCGCGCCCGGGTGGCGTCGCAGAAGACGCTGCTGCCGGCCCTTTATGGTGGCTTCGACTTCGACGCCACGCCCGAGCGGTTCACCGACGACGCCGGGTTGGCGGTGGTGCGCGAGCGCCGGCCGATGGGTGTCGAGTTGGCGGCCGAGGACATTGAGCTGGTCCGCGCCTACACCATGCTGGGCGACGTGGTCGCCGACGCCTATGCGGCCCTGATCCCGAGCCATGGCTTTCGCCAATTGATCGGAATGCTGACCCAGGCCTGCGACGAGGGGGTGGAAAGCGTGGCCGACGCACCGCCCGAACTTGTGGCCTTCATCAGGGACATGGAGCGCATCCCCGACTGGCTGGACATGGACCTGGTCCGCGAAGGCGCGCGGCTCGACCGCAACGCCACCGCGCACCTGGCGCCGTTCGCCATCCGCGGTGCGTTCATCGCGACCTTCCTCAATAAGTATTCGGCCCTGCCCATGGCCCTGACCGGAGCCCTGGGCAACGAGACTGCGGCGCGCCGGGTCAATGAGACCGCGACCTTCTTTGCGACGACCGTGCTGCCCGGCGCGCTGGAGCGTCAAGGCGAGGGCTTCAAGGCCGCCGCCATGGTCCGGCTGATGCACTCCATGGTCCGTTTCAACGCCCTGCGGTCGGGCCGTTGGGACCGGGACGTCTACGGGGTGCCGATCCCGCAGGTCGACCAGATGCCCGCAGGACTCATCCCGATCTTCCTGATGGCCTTCAAGCTCATGGGGGAGGGGCGAACCGAGTTCACCCCCGACGAACGGGCGAAGGTGGAACTCGCCCGCTATCGCTGCTTCCTGCTCGGTTTGCCCGAGGACCTGCTCGCCGACACGCCCGAGGGCGTCGTGCGGGTCATGACCGCGCGCAACAGCACCCTGCGCCAGGGTTTCGACGACGAGACCTGCGGCGCCCTCGTGCGGGCGACCCTAGCTGCCTACCTGCCGCCCGACAGGTCGCTCGGCAGCCGCATCCACAACGCCATGGAACGCAGCTTCGCCAAGGCCTTCTTCCTGCGCCAATTCCTGGGCGGCGATCGAAGCAAGGCGCAGGCCATGGGCGTCCATGTCGGTGCGATCGACCAGGCCGTCTTTGCACTGATGGCTGTCGGCATCGGCCTCAGAATGGCGATCTTTCGGGCGCTGGGCCGTATTCCGGCCCTCAGTGGGACGGTCGACGCGGTGCTTGTCCGCCGTATTCGCCGCCTTCTGGTGCGCTATGGCCACGCCGAGTTCACGACCGACGCTTCCCATTACCGTCCGTCGCCTGGGGTCGCTCGGGCCTGATTGGGGCCAAACGCGCGTTTTCTGAGCGGAAAGAGCCGCGGCGCCGGAAAAATGGGCGTGAACTTCGGGCGCCATTCGTTTGTGCAATCGACTGCCCGTGGAGGCCGTCCGTCAAATTCTAGGCGGGCGGCTTGGCCATGACGAATTGACGGGCGCCAAGGGTGTTTGCCCGTCCACGGGCCGGCAAACCGGCCCGCGCCGTCCCCGCTTGAAACATCCTTTCTTCGGGCGCGCCGAAACGGCCGCCCCACGGTCGATGCGCCTTCGGCCGCAGAAGAATGGGGATTCTATAATGATGTTTTCAAAGCGTATTTCGCGATATTTCCTGGCCGGCGTGCTGGCCTCTCTAGCGACCGCCGCCTCGGCCGATCCGCTCGGCAGCCCGTCGATGAACGGTCCGCTGTCCTCCAACGTCTCGCCGACCCAGTTCGACGCGGGGCCGCTCGGCACGGTCTATGTCACCGGCGCGGTGTCGGGCATGGGCATGCTGCAGAATAATGAAGCGCCTGGCGACAAGGACGCCCAGGTGGACCTCACCAACGGCCAGGTCTTTATCCAGACCACCGAGGGGCCGGTGCAGTTCTTCCTCCAGGTCGGCGCCTATTCCACGCCCTCGCTCGGTCTGCCCTACATGAAGGCGGACAAGACCACCGACGCGCTCTTCGGTCCGGTGCCCCTGGCCTATGTGAAGATCGCCCCGACGGACAATCTCTCCATCCAGATCGGCAAGCTGCCGACCCTGATCGGCGCGGAGTACACCTTCACCTTCCAGAACCAGAACATCGAGCGCGGCCTGCTCTGGAACCAGGAGCCGGCCGTCAGCCGCGGCGTTCAAGTCAACTACGCCCAGGGACCCGTCAGCGCCTCGGTGTCCTGGAATGACGGCTACTACTCCAACCGCGGAAACTGGATTTCCGGCCTGCTTTCGGTGGCGGTGACCTCGAGTGACGTCATCGCCGTCGCCGCCGGGACCAGCACCTCGACCAGCGAAAAGAGCTCAAGCGCCACCTCGCTCTATTTGAACAACAGCGAGATCTACAACCTGATGTACACCCACAGCGGCGAGAACTACGCGATCACGCCCTACCTCCAGTACAGCAAGGTGGACGCGGACGAGCGTCTCGGCCTGGGCCGCAGCGGTTCGACCTTCGGCGCCGCGGTTCTGGGGCGCTACAGCTTCAACGAGAACTGGAGCCTTGGCGGCCGGGCCGAATACATCAAGTCCAGCGGTTCGGAAGAAGCCGGCGCTCCGAACCTCCTTTACGGGAACAACAGCAAGGCGTGGTCCCTAACTGTGACCCCCACCTATCAGCAGGGCATTTTCTTCGCGCGCGGAGAACTCTCCTACGTGAAGATCGAGGATGCGACCGATGGTCTGGCCTTCGGGCCTGAGGGCCTCAACACGAGTCAGGCGCGCGCCGTCGCCGAAATCGGTTTCCTGTTCTGAGGAGGGAAGGGGGCGCTGCGCCATCGGCGCGGCGCCCCGCCACCAGTATTGGATAAGCAAGGCGCAGCAACGTTTTGTCATAAA
>JAEXKM010000442.1 GCA_023445705.1 Pseudomonadota bacterium | reverse complement strand
ACATGCAGCAGCGCCAGCACCAGAGACGTGAACTCGTGACCGAGCGGCAAGCCCGCAAAGCGCACGCCCGCGTCGCCTGCGGCGCGCTCGATCGCGAAGGAGGGCCGGCGCTCGTCGTCGCCGCCTTCGATGAGGCTGACCTTCTCCGAGGTCGAGGCCACATCCTTCAGAAGCTCAAGCATTTCCCGCGACTTGGCGCTGTCGTCCAGAGAGGCCACGAGCTCGATCGGCTGGCGCAGGTTCGCCAGATAGGCCGTCAGCTGGGACTTGAGACCTTCGTCCAACATGGAAACTCCGAAAGGGTAAGAACGCGAAATCGGGGGAGAGAGGGCGCCGCCGCCCGCTAATCGAGGGCGGCGGCGCTCAGCGGACTTAGATCTTGCCGACCAGGTCCAGCGACGGGGCCAGGGTCTTTTCACCCTCTTCCCACTTCGCCGGGCAGACTTCGCCCGGGTGAGCCGCGACGTACTGGGCGGCCTTGACCTTGCGCAGGAGCTCAGCGGCGTTACGGCCGATGCCTTCGGCGGTGACTTCGGTGAACTGGATCACGCCGTTCGGGTCGACCAGGAAGGTGCCGCGGTCGGCCAGGCCTTGGCCTTCGCGCATCACGCCGAAGTTGTTGGTCACGACGCCCGACGGGTCGCCGACCATGACGTATTGGATCTTGCCGATGGCCGGCGAGGTGTCGTGCCAGGCCTTGTGCGAGAAGTGGGTGTCGGTCGAGACGGAGTAGATCTCGACGCCCAGCTTCTGGAATTCGGCATAGTTGTCAGCCAGATCTTCGAGTTCGGTCGGGCAGACGAAGGTGAAATCGGCCGGGTAGAAGAACACGACGGACCACTTGCCCTTCAGGTCGGCGTCGCTGACCGAGATGAACTTGCCGTTCTTGAACGCTTGCGCGGTGAAGGGTTTGATCTCGGTGTTGATCAAGGACATGAAATACTCCTGCGATTGAGGCCGCCAGGGATAGGGCCTCGGGAAACATAGGTCCAATCGATATTATCAACTCGCGCGATAGATTTTCCCGATGTCGCGAAACCCCGCAAACCTGCCGGAATCGCGCCTATCGTCAGGTTTCCTGACACCTCGTCCCCAAACCTGCCGAACAGGCCAGCCAGAGAGAGACCGATGCACCGCTTTCCCGACGACATCTTCACCGAACCGGAGGATGTCGACCCGGACACCCTGGCCAACCTGGGGCCGCTGGCGCGGCTGGCCGGTGTCTGGGAAGGGCGCAAGGGGGTGGACGTGAACCCCAAGGCCGACGGCCCGGAGCAGCGCCAATATCTCGAACGGATCGAGATGCAGCCGATCGATCCGCAGGCGAACGGCCCGCAGCTCTTCTACGGCCTGCGCTATCACGTGCACATCGTCGCCTCCGACGAAGACACCACCTTTCACGACCAGACCGGCTACTGGCTGTTCGAGCCGGCGACGGGGCTGATCATGCAGACCCTGGCCATACCGCGCGGCCAAGCGGCGCTGGCCAGCGGACAGGCCGCGCCGGACGGCGGCAAGGTGACGGTGCGCGCCGAGCGTGGCGGGCCGGGCTATGGGATCTGCTCGACGGATTTCCTCGAATGGGCGTTCCGCACGGATTCCTACGAGCTCGAGGTGACGTTCCATCCCGACGGGCGGTGGAGCTACGTGTCGACCACCATGCTCCAGGTCCGGGGGCGGACAGAGCCGTTCGAACACATCGATCGCAACACCCTGACCAAGGTTGGCGAGGCCACGCCGAACCCATCGCTGCGGATCCAACGGGACGGCCTGTCCTTGGCGCAGGCGCACGGCTTCAAGAAGGTGCAGCAAGCCTGACCGCGGCGGGTCAGGCCTCTGGCGACAGGGCCCCGAAGCTGCGCTCGAAATAGAGCAGCGGGGAACCGGGCTGGCTGGCCACGTCCAGCACCTCGGCGATCAGGATGGTATGGCCCTCGGCCCTGATCCGATGCTCGATGACGAGGTCGAAGCGAGCCAGGCCGCCGTCGAAGCGCGGGGCGAATGGATCGTCCAGGCGCCAGGCCGAGGACTTGAAGCGCTCGGCCCGGTTCTCGGACGTCGCAAAGAGCCTGGCTTCGCCCAGGTCTTCTTGCGCTAGCACCACCGCGGCGCAACGCCCGGCGGCGAGCAAGGCGTCATGGGCCGAAGCGTCCCGCCGAACGCTGAACAACAGGCGCGGTGGATCAACCGAAAGGCCGATGAGGGAGGTGGCCGCCAGGCCCACCGGGACCCCGTCCGCCCAACAGGTCACCAGGGTCACGCCGCTGGCGAGGCGCGCCATGCCATCGCGCAGGCCGGCCTCTTCGAACTTCCGAAGACGCGCCGGAGGGGGAACCGGAAAGGCCTGGACTATACCCATGACATCGCTCGCAGTTCGACGGGCCGATGCGCGAGGTCCTCATCGCGGGCCCGGGCGTCGGACAGCAGTTCGACCTCGGCGGCCTGTTCGATCTGGAGGATCAGTTCGGCCAGCTGCAGGACGCTGGGGCCCGCCACCACCGCACCGCCCTGGACGTGCAGGACCCCTGCAAAATTGTTGCTCAGGGCCGGCTCAAGCGCCGCCACCGTGGAGCCGCGGTCGTAGACCTTGAGGCCCTGGTGCAGGCTGGATCGCACCACCGGCATATGAGCGAACGGGAAGTCCCGGCCGCTGCGCGCCCAGGCGTCGACGTGCGGGCTGTTGAAGCGCGCCAAGGCCGTCAGGTCGGGCCGGCGTTGGAAGAGATCGATATATTCCTCGACGGGGGCCAGAGCGGCGCGCTCGCCCGCAACGAGGCGGCCGTGGATATCGAGGACCGTGACCTTCGGTTCCAGGGAGACCGACCAGATGCCCGGATGGCCGAAACGCGCCAGGCGTCCCTCCCCCGGCGCCCGGACGATGAAGTCGAGCTCTGCGGCAGGGTGGATACGGCCCAGGTCGCGCAAAACCCGGAAGGCGCGGGCGGCGGCCAGCCGCGCCTCGTTCAGGAAGTCCTGCAGGTCGGCTTCCGGTGCGACCAAGCCAAGACGGGTGGTCTGAGGCATGCAACCCTCGCGCAAAAGCGGTTTTCGATTTCACATTCCTACTCATCGACTAGGATAATAGGTAGCGATGAAATCTCGGGCGCATCCCGCGAAAAACTAAGGTCGCGGAGAGAGGCGCCGGAGCCGCCTCTCTCCCCGCGCGGCTAGAACCGCATCCGGAAGCCCGCGCTGCCGGACATGACGTAGCTGTCGCCGAAGCCCGAGAGCGGGGTGTCGGCAGCGGCCTCCCCGTAGACGAGGTAGCGACCCGCCCCCCAGCCATAGCTGGCGCCGACGGCCATGCCGCCCCAGGTCCGCTCGGCGCGATTGGCGAGCGGCGTTCCAGAAACATCGACCCGCGAGCCGTCCAGGAACTCGTGGGTCAGGTTGACGAGGCCGTAGACGCGGCCCAGGCCGTCCGAACTGGTCACCGTCCAGTCGCGGTCGAGAGCGACGCCGAGGCGGGCCAGGAGGCTGTCGCCGTCATCTGCCGCCACCCTTGCGCCCAGCGGATCGACGAAGCTGTCGAAGTCCACCTTGGCGTAGGTGAGCTGAGCCTGGGGGGTGAAGCTGAAGGCGCCGGCGGCGGCCATGGTCTTGCCAGCCTCAAGCGAGACCGCGTAGCCCGAGCCATCGGCGTCCTCGGCGCGGTCGCCGAGGATGTTCGAGCGCAGGTCGGTCTCGAACCAGCTCGCCTGGACCTGGGCGTCGACATAGGCGCCCTGAGCATTGGCCCAGGTCAGGGTCGCGCCGAGGCCAACCGCCTTGGCGTCCAGGGAGCCGCCGCCGAAGGGCGAGCCGACCGAGGTCCGGGCTTCGCCATAGTGAGCGGTCAGCCCGCCGACCAGGCGGCCCCCGGCCAGGTCGTCGGCCAGGGCCTGATCGATCCCGAACTGCACCTTCCAACGGTCGGTTTCCAGCTCGGCCTTCGTTGTGGAAACCGCCGGATCGAGCTTGACGCGCCCGCCTTCCATGCGTCCCCAGACGCCCAGGCCTTCATCCCCGGACCACTGCCGCGCGCCGATCCGCTGACGCATTGTCGACAGGCCGTTGAGCGCCTGGAGGGTCTGGGCGTAGGCC
>JAEXKM010000299.1 GCA_023445705.1 Pseudomonadota bacterium | reverse complement strand
TATCGCTCTCGGCGTGGCCATGCTGGTCGGCCTCCTGACCGCGAACGGCAGGGTGACCTGGTAATCTAGCGAAGATTCAGGTGGGGCGACCGCAGGCGCGGCCGCCCCATCCCCCTGCTCGCGGCCCGCTGTCGCGGCCGCCGGTAGATGCTGGAAGCGAAGAACGACCTTAAGCGGTCTGCGCCACGAGGCCTTTCATCCAGCGCGCAAGCTCACGCCGAGAGCGGATTCGAACGACCGTCAGGTTCGGAAACGCGGCCAGCAACGCCGGGTAGGCGTTGCGCTTTAGCGCGTGGCTTTTGGCCGCGTGCCGAATGCCGCTTGCCGCTCTCGAAAGCGTCATGCGCACACCGCCCCATATCGTTTCGCCGGTCATCCACCAGCGTAGATTTCGGCGGGTTACGCCCAACACCGTCGTGGTCCAGGACAAGTCCAGCCAGACGGCGAGCTCAGCGCGGGACCAAAGCAGATCCCTCTGCGCATCGAAATTGCCGTCCAAGACCCAGCGCGAGGATGAGGTGGTCTCATCGAGCCAAGCTCTTACCTCCGCCGCCGGCGCAGGGGTCCAGTCGGGGCGCCAGTAGACGTCATCGGTGGGTATGAACGGGAGGCCGAACTTGGCCGCCAGTTGCGCGGCAAGAGTCGATTTTCCCGACCCGGAACAACCCAGGACAACGATGCGATCAGGCGTGGCCATACGGGATGTTCACGCCGCCCCGCCCGCGTGTCCACCTTCGTCAGGCTGGTCCTTGGACTGAAGCTGGGCTACGGATTCGCTCAACTGAACAATGATCATAAAACGGGAGGACTACGCATGGCAGGTCGTGTCGAGGGCAAGGTTGCGCTGGTAACGGGCGGATCGAGCGGCATCGGCCGCGGATGCGCCGAGCGCCTGGCGCAGGAAGGCGCGATCATCGTCATAACAGACCTTCAGGACGACAAGGGCGCGGCCGTGGTCGCCGCCATCGAGGACCAGGGCGGCAAGGCCTCCTATCTTCATCACGACGTCACCTCCGAGCAGGCCTGGATCGACGTGGTCGCCGCCGTGAAGGCCAAGCACGGCCGCCTGGATGTCCTGGTCAACAATGCCGGGATCGGCCTCAGCGGCTCGGTGCTGGACATGAGCCTGGCCGACTTCCAGCGGCAGACCGCGGTGAATCTGGACGGTGTGTTCCTGGGCACCAAGCATTCCGTCCCGCTGATGCGCCAGAACGACGGCGGATCGATCATCAACATGTCGTCGGTGGCGGGCCTGAAGGGCGCGGCGATCCTGGCCGGCTATTGCGCCACCAAAGGCGCGGTCCGGCTGTTCACCAAGGCCGTCGCGCTGGAGTGCGCCGCCGCCAAGGACGGGGTGCGGGTCAATTCCGTCCATCCGGGCATTATCGAAACCCCGATCTGGGACACCATCGTCGGCACCGGAGAGCCAGGCGACAACGCGCGGCCGCCGCGTGGCCAGGTGCTGGACGCCATGACCGCCGACGGCGTGCCGCTGGGGGTCAAGGGATACCCCGAGGACATCGCCAACGGGGTGCTGTGGCTGGCCTCGGACGAGAGCCGCTATGTCACAGGGACCGAGTTGGTCATCGACGGCGGCTATTCGGTGAAGTAACCCGCTCGCATGAGCGCCACACTTCATGTCGTCTATGGTCCGGCCGGGGCCGGAAAGTCTACCTACGCCAAGGAACTGGCCCGCCGCACGCCGGCGGTCCACTTCGCCATCGACGACTGGATGGCGCGGCTTTACGCGCCCGACATGCCCGAACCGATCGAGTTCCAGTGGCTGATGGAGCGGGTCGAGCGCTGCGAGGCGCAGATCTGGTCCACGGCCGCCGGGGTCATCGCCGCGGGCACGTCGGTGGTGCTGGATCTGGGCCTGCTGCGCAAAAGCGATCGGGCGCGGGTGGCGGAGATCGCTGAGGCCGTAGAACTGCCCCTGCAGTTCCACTTCGTGACCGCACCCGAGGAAGTTCGCCGCGCGCGGGTGCAGGAGCGCACCGAGGTCCGCGGCGAGAATTTCGCCCTGGCCGCCGGCCCTGAGATGTTCGAGTTCATCGAGGGGGTCTACGAGGCCCCCGACGCCGCAGAGCTGAAAGGCGCGATCATCTCGGAAAACGCCTGACGCCACGGGGCCGGGCCGGCTCCATCCAATCTTCCTGATGATACGTTTTTAGGACGGCCTTGGCCGGCCCTTGAGTTTTTGCGCCTGCACATCTAATCTCTACCCCCCCGGACGCCTGCGCCCGCGGCCGGCAAACGAACCTCCCAAAGGGCGAATCCGAGTCCTCACCACCGATGGAAAAAGTCCCGATGACCGCCGAGGGCTGGCAGGCCCTCGACGATGAACTGAAGCGTTTGAAGACCGCCGAGCGACCCGCCGTGATCGCTGCGATCGCGGAAGCGCGCTCGCATGGCGACCTTTCTGAAAATGCGGAGTACCACGCCGCCAAAGAGCGGCAGGGCTGGATCGAAGGCCAGATCGCCGAGATCGAAGACAGGATGGCCCGCGCCCAGGTCATCGACGTATCCAAGCTGTCCGGCAGCCAGGTGAAGTTCGGAGCGACCGTGTCGGTCGTCGACGAAGACACCGAAGAAGAGGCTCGCTATCAGATCGTCGGCGAACACGAAGCCGACGTGAAGCAGGGCAAGATCTCGATCGTCTCGCCGCTGGCTCGCGCCATGATCGGCAAGGAGATCGGCGACGTCGTCGAGGTGAACACCCCCGGTGGCGGCAAAGCCTACGAGATCCTCAAGGTCGAGTGGCTCTAGCCGAACCGCGCCGATCGGAATTCCGATTTGCCTGAGAACAACCTGCCGCCTGCCGGAAGTCCGCTCACCATCTGGGCGGTTTCCGACGGGCGTGCGGGAATCGAGGCGCAGGCCCTGGGCCTGGCGCAGGCGGTCGCGCGCCAGCGCCCCGCGCAGGTCGAGATCAAGCGCATAGGCTGGAAGGCGTGGATCGGCCGGCTGCCATGGTGGCTGATTCCGTTTCCTCGCCTGATGCTGGCGCCGGCCAGCCAGATCAAGCCGCCGTGGCCGGACATCTGGATCGCCACGGGCCGGGCGACCCTGCCCCTCTCCATCCGCATGCGCCGCTGGTCGCGCGGCAGGACCTTCGTGGTCCAGACCCAAGACCCGCGCATGGCCACGCAAGCCTTCGACCTTGTCGTTCCGCCACGCCACGACCGGCTGGACGGCGAGAACGTCTTTCCGATCACCGGTTCTCCGGGACGGGTGACGCCCGAACGGATCGCCGCCGAGCTCGCGCCCTTCGCAAGCGAGCTCGACGCCCTGCCCCGCCCCCGGGTCGCAGTGATCATCGGCGGGAAATCCAAAGCCCACGATCTTTCGGCCGAGCGGGCCGCGAGGATGACCCACGAGATCGAGGCCGCGGTTCGCGAGGCCGGAGGCTCGATCATGGTGAGCTTCACCCGGCGCACGCCGCCGGCGGCCGAGGCGCTGATGGCCGCGCGGCTCAAGCACCTGCCTGGGGTCATCTGGGACGGCCAGGGCGACAATCCCTATTTCGCCTACCTGGCCGCGGCGGACTTCATCCTGGTGACCGAAGATTCCACGAACCTCGCCACCGACGCCGCCTCCACCGGCAAGCCGGTCTTCGTGCTGAAGATGGACGGCGAGAGCCGGAAGCTGCGGCTGTTCCACGAAGATCTGCAGCGCCGGGGCGCAGCGCGGCCCTTCGAAGAAGCGCTGCAGGCGTGGAGCTATGCGCCGCTGGCCGAAACCGACCGGGCGGCGAGCGAGATCCTGCGCCGCTACGATGCAAGGCCGCGCCGATGAGCGTCACCGTCCGCATGGCCAGCGCCACGGATGCGGATCTCGCCATCTCGCTGGATCCTGCGGCCTCGGACGAAGATCGGGCGCTATGGCTTCGGCGCGCCTTGGCTGGCGAGCACGGCCGGGTCGCGCGCCTGGCCTTCCTCATGGACAGGCCGGCGGGCCTGGCGGTCGTAGGCCGGTTCTTCGGCCATCCGTTCCTGGAACTGATCGTCACCGCGCCACGCCAGCGGCGACAGGGGGTCGCCTCGGCGCTGATGGACGCTGTCGAGCGTGCGCATCACGACCAGAAGCTGTTCGTCTCGACCAACCGCTCTAACACCGCGATGCAAGCGATCCTGGAAGGCCGAGGCTATTTTGCGGCGGGGACGGTCGACCATCTGGATCCCGGAGATCCGGAACTGTTCTTCGTTCGCCTTCCTAGTTGAGCAGCCACGCTTTTCAACCGCGCGCTTTCAGGGTCCCATGGCGGGGACATGATTCTGCGACCTCGGATTCTGTTCATAGCCAACGCCGGCCCGCAGGTGGGCGGCGGCCACGTGATGCGGTCGCTGACCCTCGCGCGGGCGCTGGCGCAGCATGGCGCCGACTGCGTGTTCCTCGCCTCGCCTGCAGTGGCGGCCATCCTGGACGCCTTCGGCCCTGAGCTGGGGCGGGAAGAGGCCGTCTCCCTCGATCCGACCGCCATCGTGCGGGGCGCTGTGGGGATGCAGTTCGACGCTGTGGTGTTCGACCACTACGGCCTGTCGCGCACCGAACATGAGGCCATAGCGGATGGCCGCCCCGCCATGGTCATCGACGACCTGGCCGACCGGCCGCTAGGCGGCGCTCTAGTGCTCGATCCCGGCCCGGCCCGCACCGCAGATGACTATGCCGAATGGGTTTCCGAGGACACGCGGCTACTGCTTGGCCCGCAATATGCGCCGGTTCGGCCCGAGTTCGCCGCGCTGCGCGAGCAGGCGATTTCCCGCCGGGGCGGGCCCGTGGAACGGGTTCTTATCGCGCTGGGCCTGACCGACGTGGGAGGCGTGACGTCTCGCGTCGTCGATCGCCTTCGGCAACGCCACGGTCAGGTGGCCTTCGACGTGGTGCTGGGCAGCGGCGCGCCGAGCCTGCCGGGGCTGATGCGGGTCGCCGCACACGATCCGCGCGTCCAGGTGCATGTGGACGCCCAGGACATGGCCGACCTCACCCTGGCGGCAGACGTGGCGGTCGGCGCGGGAGGCTCAACGGTGTGGGAGCGCTGCACCCTGGGCCTGCCCTCGGCGCTGGTGGTGCTGGCGGAGAACCAGTGGCCTGCCGCCAAGGCCCTGGCCGATCGGGAAGCGGCCCTGGTCGTGGACATTGCGCAGGGCGACTTCGAGGCCGCGCTGGACCGGGTGTCGGTCAGGCTGATCCGGGACGCCGCATGCCGCGCCAGGCTGACGGCCGCAAGCCTGGAGCTCTGCGATGGTCTAGGCGCCGAGCGGACCGCCGGCGCGTTCCTTGAAGTCCTGTCGGCTGGAGCCCAGCGCCGCCGCTAGGCCAGCATGTCCCAGGCAAGCGGCTCGCCGCGGGCGAGGTCGCGGGCGGCGGGGCGGCCGAGCACCTCGTCGAGATGGGACGGCGCCAGACCAGAACCCGGCCGGATCGAGCGGACATGCGCCCGCGTCAGGGGCTCGCCCGCCTTCACGTCCGCGCTGACATAGAGCGAGCGGCGAAACTGCAGGGACGCTCGCTCGGAGCCCAGGGTGTCGTAGTGGGGCCTGCCGAGCGACCGCCAGGCGTTCTTGCAGTCCTGAACGAGAGCGGAGAACTCAGCCGGCTCCAGCGAGAAGGCGGCGTCAGGGCCGCCGTCGGCGCGGGCCAGGGTGAAGTGCTTTTCGATCACGCAGGCGCCCATCGCGACCGCCGCGACCGAGGCGGCGCTTCCCGGCGTGTGGTCGGAAAGGCCGACGGGCACGCCGAACCGCTGCTGCATGTCGGCGACGGTCCGGACGTTGGCGTCCTCGAAGGTCGAGGGATAGCTGGACACGCAGTGGAGCAGGATCACGCCCGCAGCCCCTGCTTGGAGCGCGGCGTCGCGGGCCGCCGCCATTTCCTGAGCGTTGGCCATGCCGGTGGAGATGATCAGCGGCTTACCCTTGGCCGCCGCATAGCGGATCAGCGGCAAGTCGACGGCCTCGAACGACGCGATCTTGTAGGCAGGCGCATCCAGGCCCGCCAGGAGATCGACCGCGGTCTCGTCGAACGGGCTGGAGAACATCGTCACGCCGCGCTTGCGGGCGCGCTCGAAGATGGCGGCATGCCACTCGAACGGGGTCTGGGCCTCCTGATAGAGCTCGTAGAGGCTGCGGCCGTCCCAAAGGCCGCCATGAATGCGGAACTCGGGCCGGTCGACATCCATGGTGATGGTGTCGGCGGTGTAGGTCTGGATCTTGATGGCGTCCGCGCCGGTGTCGGCGGCCGCATCCACCATTTCCAGGGCCCGCTCGAGACTGCCGTTGTGGTTCCCCGAGAGCTCGCAGATGACGTAGGGCTCGTAGCTTGGCCCAATCTTGCGGCCGGCGATCTCGATCTCGGGGGGCTGGGACATCTGGACGCCTCGAAAACTGCCTGCACCCTAGCGGCCGGCGCTGAAGCGGACGTTAACCAAAGGATCAGCGCGGGGGCCGCTTGCTGACGGCGAAGCCCAGGCAAACACCGAGCGCAACGCCCAGGGCGACGCCGACCGCGAGATTGTCCAAGCTCTGTCCGAGCGCTGCGCCAAGTGCGACGCCGATGGCGATCCACAGTCCGAAATTCATGGGCTACTCCCGGCGCGCCAGAATCTCCCCTACATACGTCTGATGTCGCAGAACGCTCCTCGCACCACCCGCTGCCTTGTCCTGGGCTCCGGCCCGGCCGGCTACACCGCCGCCATCTACGCCGCGCGCGCCCTGCTCAAGCCGGTGCTGATCGCCGGCATCCAGCCCGGCGGCCAGCTCACCATCACGACCGACGTCGAAAACTATCCCGGCTTCGCGGACGTGATCCAGGGCCCGTGGCTGATGGACCAGATGCGCGCCCAGGCTGAGCATGTGGGCACCGAGATCATCAACGACATCGTCGTGAAGGCCGACCTGTCACAACGGCCGTTCCGACTGGAATGCGACAGCGGCGAGGTCTGGCTGGCCGAGACCCTGATCATCGCCACCGGCGCCCAGGCCAAGTGGCTGGGCCTGGAGACCGAGCAGAA
>JAEXKM010000252.1 GCA_023445705.1 Pseudomonadota bacterium | reverse complement strand
ACCCCGGACCGCCTTCGCGTCATCGCCCAGGCCTTCCGTCATGGCCTGTCGGTCGAGGACGTCGCCGGCGCCTGCCTGTACGAGCCGTGGTTCCTGCGCCAGATCGAAACCATCGTGGCGACCGAGGCGCGGCTGCGGAAGAACGGGCTGCCGACCACGGCCGCCGAGTTCCGCGCCATCAAGGCCCAGGGCTTCTCGGACGCGCGCCTGGCCAAGCTGACCCACACCACCGAGGCCGAGGTGCGCGAGCAGCGCCGCGCCCACGGCGTGCGGCCGGTGTTCAAGCGCATCGATAGCTGCGCGGGCGAGTTCCGGGCTGCGACGCCCTACATGTATTCGACCTACGAGACCGGCGCCCTGGGCCAGATCCCGGAGTGCGAGAGCGAGCCCAGCGATCGCAAGAAGGCGATCATCCTGGGCGGCGGCCCGAACCGGATCGGCCAGGGCATCGAGTTCGACTACTGCTGCTGCCACGCGGCCTTCGCCCTCGCCGACATCGGCGTGGAGTCGATCATGGTCAACTGCAACCCCGAGACCGTCTCGACGGACTACGACACCTCCGACCGCCTGTACTTCGAGCCGCTGACGGCCGAGGACGTGCTGGAGTTGATCGCGGTCGAGCAGGCTCGCGGCGAACTCCTCGGCGTGATCGTCCAGTTCGGCGGGCAGACCCCGCTGAAGCTGGCCAAGCCGCTGGAGGACGCGGGCATCCCGATCCTGGGCACCAGCCCGGACGCCATCGACCTGGCCGAGGACCGCGAGCGCTTCCAGCAACTGCTGCACAAGCTGAAGATCGCCCAGCCCGTGAACGCCATCGCGCGCTCGGGCGAGGAAGCCTTCGCTGCGGCCCACAAGGTCGGCTACCCCGTGGTCATCCGCCCGTCCTACGTGCTGGGCGGCCGGGCCATGGAGATCGTCCGCGACGACGAACAACTCGATCGCTACATCAAGACCGCCGTGCAGGTGTCGGGCGACAGCCCGGTGCTGATCGACCAGTACCTGTCGCGCGCGACCGAGGTCGATGTGGACGCCCTGTGCGACGACGCCGGACAGGTGTTCGTCGCCGGCGTGATGGAGCACATCGAAGAGGCCGGCGTGCACTCGGGCGACAGCGCCTGCTCCCTGCCCCCGTTCTCGCTGAAGGCCGAGACCATCGCTGAGCTGAAGCGCCAGACCGAGGCCATGGCCAGGGCGCTGGAAGTCCGCGGCCTGATGAACGTGCAGTTCGCCATCGAGGAGCCGCACTCCGACAATCCGCGCATCTACGTGCTGGAAGTGAACCCGCGCGCCAGCCGGACCGTGCCGTTCGTGGCCAAGACCATCGGCCAGCCGCTGGCCTCCATCGCCGCCAAGCTGATGGCCGGCGAGAAGCTGGCGAGCTTCAACCTGGCCGAAAAGCCGTATGACCACATCGCGGTGAAGGAGGCGGTCTTCCCGTTCGCCCGCTTCGCCGGCGTCGATACGGTGCTGGGCCCGGAAATGCGCTCGACCGGCGAGGTCATGGGCCTGGACTGGATCCGCCCGGGCGAAACCAACGGCGCGGCCTTCGCCCGCGCCTTCGCCAAGAGCCAGCTCGGCGGCGGCGTGAAGCTGCCCAAGAGCGGCAGCGTGTTCGTCTCGGTCAAGGACAGCGACAAGCCCTGGATCCAGGAGCCGGTGAAGCTGCTGCTCGGCCAAGGCTTCAAGGTCCTGGCGACGTCGGGCACCGCGGCCTATCTGGCCGAACAGGGGCTGGACGTCTCCCCGATCAAGAAGGTGCTGGAAGGCCGGCCGCACATCGTCGACGCCATGAAGAACGGCGAGGTCCAGTTGGTCTTCAACACCACCGAGGGCAAGCAGTCGCTGGCCGACTCCTTCGAGATCCGCCGCACCGCGCTGATGATGAAGACCCCGTATTTCACCACCGCGGCCGGCGCGCTGGCGGCGGCCCAAGCGATCGTGGCGACCGTCGAGGACACCCTCGACGTCCGCCCGCTGCAAAGCTACGCCTGATCCCGATCAGCCAGTGGGCGCCTTGATCGTCGCCCACTGGCCCTCGCGGCACGCGGTCACCTTGCTTGAAAAACTTCGGGCGGCGGCATCGAACCCGGCGTCGCGATCACGCGGCTGATGACATCCTCGACCTCGTCGGGCGATCGCGATCTCGACGACCTCGTCGTCCACACGCTTCAGACGCGTGACCGGCAGAGCCGCCTACTTAGCTCCACCTATCTTTGTCGAGCCGCGAGAAAACTCTACCCAGGCGAGAACACGCCGTTATGCGAGCGCATCTCAAACTCAGACTTGTGAAGGACTTAGCCTAAATTCTCGATTGACCGCTGTTCTGCGGAAGCGCAACCTCTGAGCGTCGCCACGCATCAGCGGGCGCAAGAGTGGGCGAGCTTCCGGCGGCCCCTGATGACCAGCCGGTCAGCCCAGACGGGCGCCTGTCGCGGTGTGGCGGAGGACATGTCCTCTTAAACAGCATGCGAAGGGAAACGCCATGCAAACCGGACACCACGAGGGTGAGGTCCACCATCATAAGAACAAGCACCTGCTAGAGCGCTTCGAGGGGTATACCGACCTTATTGTCGTGGCTCTGATTATCGCTCTCGGCGCGGCCATGC
>JAEXKM010000251.1 GCA_023445705.1 Pseudomonadota bacterium | reverse complement strand
CAAGCGCACCGACGAGCGGATCAGCGAGGAGGTGCATGAGCGCCTGACCGACGACCCCTGGCTGGACGCCAGCAGTATCAGTGTCGCGGTCGCAAATGGCGAGGTGACCCTGTCGGGCACAGTCGGTGAGCGGGAGGGCAAGCACCGCGCCGAACGCCTGATCGAGGACATGGCCGGCGTCAGCCACGTCCAGAACAATCTGCGCGTCCGCCACGACCCGATCACCGGCTCGGGCGCGGGATTCGGCGACAGCGCCAACAGCGAACGCATGGCAAGCGAACCGGCCCACCAGATCAAGCGGACCGGCGGCCCTGTAAGCCGCACCAACTAGAGGAGAGGCCTTCCCCCATCGCCTTCGCTTCCTACATTGTCGAGGGTGACGGGGGATCGCTTTCAATCTTGGCTGGCCTTGTGGGATCTGGTCCCCGATGGCGAGGCCTTCACCACCGAGTATACGGGCAGTTGGCTGCTGCCCGTTCGCCGGGGCGGCGAGCCCGCCATGCTCAAGCTCGCCTCCGTGCCCGAGGAGATCGCCGGCGGCGCGCTGATGCAGTGGTGGGACGGCGAGGGCGCGGCCCAGGTGCTGGAGCGCCAGGGCGAGGCCCTGTTGCTCGAACGCGCCACGGGATCGCGCTCGCTGCTGGAGATGTCCCGGAGCGGCCAGGACGATGCCGCCACCCTTGTCATCTGCGACGCCGTGGACGTGCTGCACCGCCCGCGATCACGCCCGCCGCCCGCGGGCCTCACCCCGCTGAACGTCTGGTTCCGGGCGCTTGAACCGGCTGCGGCGGCCAGGGGCGGCGTGCTCATAGAAGCTCATCGCGCGGCCCAGGCGCTACTGGCCGAGCCTCAAGACGTGGTGCCCCTGCACGGCGACGTTCACCACGCCAACATCCTCGATTTCGGGCCGCGCGGATGGCTGGCCATCGACCCCAAGTCGGTGGTCGGCGAGCGTGGCTACGACTACGCCAACCCGTTCTGCAATCCCGATACGGCCACGGCTCTGCAGCCGGGGCGGCTGGACCGCTATCTTGAGCTGGTCTCACAACGGACGGGCCTTGAGCCTCGCCGCCTGCTCATGTGGATCCTCGCCTACAGCGGCCTCTCCGCCGCCTGGTTCCTGGAAGATGGTCAGGAGGCGAAGTTCGACCTTTCTATCGTCGAGCTCGCCGCCGGCGCCCTGGCTCAGACCTCGGTGTAGTAGAGCCGCAGAATGAAGGAGACCTGGTAGGCCAGGTTGGCGACCGCGAAGGCCGCATGGAACCTGCGGTTCGTCGTGATCATGGCGACCGCGCACAGGACGATGTAGATCGCCGCACGGGCCGGGTACTCGATCCCGAGATGCGCGTAGTAGTCGTGGCCCTTCAGCAGGGTATCGAACAGATCGGCGACATAGGTCAGCGCCAGCAGACCGAAGAACCACCTCCGCCGCGAGATGAAGAAGTCCTCAAACCCGGCATACTCGGCCAGATCGTCCGGAAACAGCAGACAGGTCAGGAAGTAGTAGAGGCTCGCGAAGGCGACGATGAAGACGTAGAGCGCGAAATTCCAGGAGACCCCCGAAAGCCGGAACTCCCACCACCAGAAGTGCGCCGCAGCCAGCAGGATGGAGAACGCCCAGGCCAGGTGCACCGGATAGAGCTTCCGGCGGCCGGGATGCTGGACCATGCCGGAAAAGCCGGCGAGGGAGCGGGTGATCGACATGCCGACCACCAGGCCGATGATCACCCTCACATGGAGGTAGAATTCCGCCCCCGTGTTCCCCATCAGGCCGTTGTGGCCGCCAATGCGGCGTCATCGCCGCGTCCCAGGGGATCGCGCAGAGGCTGCCCGTTCTGTACGAATTCCAGCGAGACCGAATTGATGCAGTAACGCAGCCGCGTCGGCGGCGGGCCGTCCGGGAACACGTGGCCCTGGTGGCTGTCGCAGCGGGCGCAGCGGGTCTCGATGCGGATCATGCCGTAGCTGACGTCCCGCACGGCAATGACGTGCGCCTCGTCGAACGGCGCGAAGAAGCTGGGCCAGCCGGTGCCGCTCTCGAACTTGGTCTTGGCGCGGAACAACGGCAGGCCGCAGAGACGGCAGCAATAGACGCCGTCCTCCTTGTTATCCAGCAGGCCGCCGCAGAACGGGGCCTCGGTGCCGTGGTGCAAAAGGACGTCGGCTTCTTCCTGCGAAAGGCTTGTTTCCAGGCGCTTGCGTTCCGCCGCGTCCGGCGGTGTCAGGTCGAATCCGGAAGGGGAGGCGGCTGGCGTGCTCATGGGGTCCAATCTAAGGTCCCTGCAGACTTCGCGAAAGTGCGCGCCTGGAGGATGAGATCATGATCACCAGCACAACGCCATACGTCGCCGAGCGAGAAATCGCCGAGACGGTCGGCGTGGTCAGCGGCGAGGCGATCATCGGCGCTCATATCTTCCGGGACATCTTCGCCGGCATCACCAACATCATCGGCGGCCGCGCCGGGGGCTACGAAAAGGCCCTGCGCGAGGCTCGCGACATCGCCATCCGCGAGATGTGCGACGAGGCGGCCAAGTTCGGAGCCGACGCCGTCGTAGGCGTCGACCTCGACTACGAAAGCCTCGGCGTCGACAACGGGATGCTGATGGTCACCGCCGCCGGAACCGCCGTTAAGCTGCGCTAGGGTTCAATGTTTTCGAAGATTCTCATCGCCAACCGGGGCGAGATCGCCGTCCGGATCATCAAGACCTGCCGCCGCATGGGCATAGCCACGGTGGTCGTCTACTCAGAGGCCGACGCCGACTCCATGGCCGTGGAGATGGCGGACGAAAGCGTCTTCATCGGCGGCGCGCCTGCATCGGAAAGCTACCTGGTCGCCGAGAAGATCGTGGCGGCCTGCCGGCAGACCGGGGCGGAGGCTGTCCATCCCGGCTTCGGCTTCCTTTCCGAGAACGCGGGCTTCGCCAAGCGACTGGCCGACGAGGGCATTGTCTTCATCGGTCCAAACCCGGGCGCGATCGAAGCCATGGGCGATAAGATCGAGAGCAAGAAGTTCGCCGCCAAGGCAGGCGTCTCCACCGTGCCCGGCCACGTCGGCGAGATCGACGACACCAAGCACGCGCTGAAGATCGCCGGGGAGATCGGCTATCCGGTGATGATCAAGGCCTCGGCCGGCGGCGGCGGCAAGGGCATCCGCGTCGCCTGGAAGCCGCAGGACGTCGAAGAAGGCTTCCCCGCGGTCCGGGCCGAAGCCAAGGCCAGCTTCGGCGACGACCGCATCTTCATCGAGAAGTTCATCGAGAGCCCGCGCCACGTCGAGATCCAGGTGCTCGGCGACAAGCACGGGAACGTCGTCCACCTCTTCGAGCGCGAATGCTCGATCCAGCGTCGTAACCAGAAGGTCATCGAAGAGGCGCCGTCGCCCTTGCTGGACGAAGCGACCCGGGCGGCTATGGGCGCCCAGGCCGTCGCCCTGGCCCAGGCCGTCGGTTACGACAGCGCCGGCACGGTGGAGTTCGTCGCCGGCCAGGACCGCAGCTTCTTCTTCCTGGAAATGAACACCCGCCTGCAGGTGGAGCATCCGGTCACCGAGTTGATCACTGGCGTGGACCTGGTCGAGCAGATGATCCGCTCGGCCTATGGCGAGAAACTCGCCTTCGGCCAGGCCGATCTCTCAATCAACGGCTGGGCCATCGAGAGCCGCATCTACGCCGAAGACCCCTATCGCGGCTTCCTGCCCTCGATCGGGCGGCTGGTTCGCTATTCGCCGCCGGAAGAGGGCGAGTTCGGCAAGACCAGGGTCCGCAATGACGCCGGCGTCCGCGAGGGCGACGAGATCTCGATGTTCTACGACCCGATGATCTCCAAGCTCTCGACCTGGGCGCCCGAGCGCCTGGCGGCCATCGACGCCATGGGTCGGGCGTTGGAAGATTTCCATATCGAGGGGCCGGGCCACAACATCCCGTTCCTGGCCGCAGTCATGGATCAGGAGCGCTTCCGCAGCGGCGCGCTCTCGACCAACTACATCAAGGACGAGTTTCCCGAAGGATTCGCCGGCGCCCCGCCGACCGATTTCCAACGCGACCTCATGGCTGCAGTGGCCTGCGCCATGCACCGCCGGCTCACCGCCCGCGCAGCGCCCGAACTGCTGCGCGACGAGTGGATGGTGATCGCTGGCCACGACAAGCGCCGCGTGAGGCTTTCCAACGGCGGCGACGCCTTCCGCGTCACTTTCGACGACGACCGCACGATCAACCTCACCGACGTCGACTGGCGGCCGGGCCAGCCGCTGTTCCGCGGCGCGCTGGACGGCAAGGCCTTCACCGCCACCGTCAAGCCGGCGGCGGAGGGTTTCGTCATCCGCCATCGGGCCACGACCCTGCGCGTTCTCGTCCTGACGCCGAGGTCGGCCGAACTGCACGACAAGCTGCCGCCGAAGAAGGCCGCCGACACCTCCAAGCTCATCATCTCGCCGATGCCGGGCCTGGTGGTCAGCATCGACGTCCAGCCCGGCCAGTCGGTCCAAGCCGGTCAGGCGGTCGCCGTGGTCGAGGCGATGAAGATGCAGAACATCATCCGCGCCGAGCGCGAAGGCGTGGTGAAGTCGGTCGGCCCGAAGGCCGGCGACAGCGTGGCCGCAGACGAGGTGCTGCTGGAGTTCGCCTGAGCTATTGTCCCGGCTAGAGCATTTTCCGCTTAAATGGACACCGGTTCGGCAGAGAAAATGCTCTAATCCAAAGTGCCTTGAGCAGTATCCGATTCAATAGGATCGGATACCGCTCTGGGAATCCGGGGACTGACGGCGATGAACAGCCAGACCGACTTGGGCGCTCTGCTGCTGTCGGCTGACGGCCGTATCTCGCGTGCGCCCTTCCTGATCGCCGCGGCCACCCTGCTGGCCGTGGCCTCGGTCTATGAGGCCATCGTCGGCGTGACCCTGCATTGGCTGACCGGGTGGTTCGTCTATCCGGCCCTCTTCTATGCGGGCGCGTGCGTGCTCTCCAAGCGGCTGCACGACCGCGGCAAGTCGGGTTGGTGGGCGGCCCTGATTCTGTTCGCCCTGGTGGCGGTCTGGCCCCAGCCGGTCGGCTTCTTCGACTTCCTGTTCGGGGTGGCGCTGATCTGGGCGGTGGTCGAGCTCGGCGTGATGGGCAGCGAGACGGGCGCCAACCGCTATGGCCCCAACCCGCTCCGCGCCGGCGCCTGACGCATCGATCCCTATGGCTAAAGCGGGGGAGGGACCTCTTCCACGTCTCCGAAGACGATCCGGAAGCTGGCCTTCAGCGCCTCGTCCGCCTCGTCCATGGTCACCGGCAGGCCCAGGTCGACCAGGCTGGTCACGCCGTGCTCGGCGATGCCGCACGGCACGATCCCGGAGAAATGCGAGAGCTCGGGCTCCACGTTCAGAGACACGCCGTGGAACGACACCCATCGGCGCAGCTTCACCCCGATCGCGGCGATCTTGTCATCGCGCGTGGGGACGCCCGGCGTCTTCCGTTCGACCCAGACGCCGACTCGCCCGTCGCGAATCTCTCCCTCGACATTGAAACGGGCCAGCGCCCCGATCACCCACGCCTCCAGGCTCGCGACGAAGGCCCGCACGTCCCGGCGCCGCTTGGTGAGGTCCAGCATCACGTACGCCACCCGCTGGCCAGGGCCGTGATAGGTGAACTGGCCCCCGCGGCCGCTCTGGAAGACCGGGAAGCGATTCGCATCGAGCAGGTCTGATTCTTTCGACGAGACGCCCGCGGTGTAGAGCGGCGGATGTTCCAGCAGCCAGATCAACTCGCCGGCTTTTCCTTCGGCGATGGCCGCGGCCCGCGCTTCCATCGCCGCGACGGCCTCGGGATAGGGAATCTGGCCGTGCGAAATCGCCCATCCGGCGGGCGCGCCGTCTTCGCGGCCGAAGATCGGCGGCTCGGTAAG
>JAEXKM010000226.1 GCA_023445705.1 Pseudomonadota bacterium | reverse complement strand
GCCTTGATCCCGGGCGGGGCCGTCGTGGGCGACGTCACGACGTTCATGTGGTCCATCTTGTCGATGTACCGCCACGTGAACGAGAAGGCCGCGGGACCACGGTCGTAGCCGAAGGTCGTGATCGCCTTCCAGGTCGGGTGCGTAATGCCCGCGCCGCTTTCCACTGACGCCCCGATCGTGCCGGCGTAGTTGTACATCTTGGCGCCCGGCAGCGCCTGGATCTCGAACTTGTCGAGATAGCTGACGGCGGTGCGGATGCTGATCCGGCCGGGGTCTTCGAAGGGCAGGCCGAGTTCGGCCAGGTCCGCCCGCCAGTCGACCTGGACGTCGACGCCGCTGACGTTGAATTGCGCCAGGTTGAGCAGCGGCTGGGTGGTCGGCGGTTCCAGCGGCCCCGTCGGCGCCCGCGACAGCAGCGAACAGTAGTAGTTGTTCGGATCGTAGGTCGGGTTCGAGCCGCCGACGTTGAAGCAGTACTGGGTGGACTGAACCACCGAGAGCACGCCGACCGCGTCGGAGACCTTGATCTCGTACCAGTCGAGCGAGATCTGCAGGTCGCGCACCCAGGGCGATTCGAAGGGCGAACGGAAGACTGCGCCAATGGAGTAAGTGTCGGCGGTCTCTTCCTGCAGGTCCGGGTTGCCGCCGGTCAGCGGAAAGACCTGGGCCGTCCCGATGAAGCCGTCGATGATGTCTGGCGACATGCCCTGCGCCAGACAAAGAGCCCGCACCTGGGCCGCGTTCGGGCCATTGCGATAGGACGAGCGGATATCGCAGGGATCGCCGCTGACGACGTTCGGGCCGGGGTTGCCGATGCTGGTGCTGCCGGTCGAGATCGGCGCGTAGAGCTCACCGACGCTCGGCGCGCGGATGGCGCGGTTGTAGCCGCCGCGCAGCCGGAACGAGTCGATCAAGCTCCACTCGAAGTCGGCCTTGTAGGTGTGGGCGCCGCCGATCGTGTTGTAGTCCGAATAGCGGTAGCCGAGGTTGAGATTGAACTCCTTGATCGCCGGCAGGTCCCGCAGGACCGGGACGAGCAATTCGGCGAAGATCTCCTTGGTCTTGACCTTGCCTTCGGAGCTGCGAAGCACCGAGAAGCCGATGATGTCGCTGGTGCCGTCAGGCTGATCCAGAGCGTCGTCGCCGTCGAACACGAACGAGTTGTCGCGGTAGCCGACACCGGCGGCGAACCGCAGCTCGCCCGCCGGAAGCTGGAAGAGCCCGCCCTGCACGGTCGCCTGGGCGATGTTCTGCTCCATCTGCGTGGTGTTGAGCGTGTCGCGCATGATGTAGTTGGCGCAGGACTGCGAGATGGGGTGGTCGCCGAACTGATTCAGGCCCCCTTCACAGAACTCCGTACCGCCGGTCGGGCTGTAGCTGAGGTCCGTCAGCCGATCGATGCTGATGCCGCCGGTCTGGCTATTGGCGAACTTGGAGCGCGAGGTGCTGTAGTAGGCGTCCCAGCTCCAGTCCTTGATCCCCACGTCCCCGGTCAGGCCGGTGGTGATCTGCCAGACATCGTATTCGTAGCCCTGATAGCGATTGCCCAGGGCGTTCCAGTTCTTGTGGAATTGGAAGTCCGCGGTGGGGTTTGCGCGCGACGCCAGGATGACGCGCATGTCTTCGGGAATGAAGGGGTTATTGTACGGGACGCTTTGCAGGTAGACGTTGTTAGATAGCGACGGGTTGACGATCGCCATCTGCTCATAGGTCGTGTACTGAAACTGACCGTAGGCTTCTATGTTGTCAGTCACGCTGTAGTCGAACCGACCAAAGGCCGAGTAACGCTTCATCGTGCTTTGCAGGTCGCCCTGGGTCCAGCCGAACTTCATCTGCTTGGACGGGCCGTAGATCGTGTTGCCGGAGTCGACGAGGTACGCGTCGTCCGTCTCGAGTTCGCGGAAGTTCAGGGCCGGAACACCATTTGCGGTGAACACGGTGCCATCGGTGTTGAAGCCCATCTGGGCCCCACCCGAATACAGCTTGCTGCCGTTGCTGGTAACCAACGGACCCAACCCATACTTGGCCAGGACGCCGTTGACGGCCGCCAGGGTCGGCTCGTTGCCGGCGAAGACGGCCGAACCGTGCGGGCTCGCGGCGTTACCGGTCTCATTGATGCGGGCGGAGTACCATGGACGCTTCCAGCGCTTGGCGCGGTCGCGGCGTGAATAGTCGAGCGCCAGCATGGCGCGCCCGCGATCCTCGGCGAAGCGGCCCCCCGCGACGCCATTGATCCGATAGGAGTCGCCGTCGCCGTAGTCGCCCACGCCGTACTGCGCGTTGACCGTCAGCCCGTCGTTGTTCCGCTTCAGCCGAAAGTTCACCACGCCCGCAGTCGCGTCGGAGCCATAGGCCGTCGAAGCGCCGCCGGTGATGACTTCGACATTGCCGATCAGGGCTTCCGGCAGGGTGTTCAGGTCGACCGAACCGTCAGGGTTGGAAGGCTGCAAGCGCCGGCCGTCCAGAAGGATAAGAGTCCGCTTCGAACCCAGGCCGCGCAGGGTGGCATAGCTCTGCCCGCCGTTCAGGCCGGTGCCGGTGCTGCCGGTGTTCGCCTGGCCAAAGCCGCCGGAGAACTGGGGAAGCTGCGTCAGGGCGCTTTCCACGGTCAGCTTGCCGGTGTTCTCCAGCGCCTCGCTGCCGACCGAGACGATCGGGCTGTTGGCCGCGTAGTCGGGCCGCGCAATCAGCGAGCCGGTGACGACCACTTCCTCGACGGAGCCGTCTTGCGCCTGGGCCGCATGGCCACCGAACAGCAGGGCTACAGCGCTGGCGGTCGCCAGAAATCCGCACTTGCGGGCGGCCCGAATTTCAAGTGCGCGTGATAGAATAGGATCGTTCCACATGGGTATTTTGTCCCCCTCCACAGAGATACGACTCTAGAAACAACACGCGCACAGGCGCGCATGCTGACAGACCTACGCCCGACAACTCGACAGGCGCTTGGTCACGCCCGTTTTTGATTTTGCTTTTTGGATATTCTCCGGCTTCGCCGGATTATTTGCTATCTATTGAAATGCCGATCTGACGTCGACTTTTCATCGCGTGCCATCTTATTGAACACGTCACACTGGTAACTCGATACGAACGCCATGTTACTGCCCCTAGATAGAATACCAGGGTGATTTAACTCACATTATCTCCGTCGATGAACGACGATCGACACAAACGTGACGTAAAATTCATTTCCGCGCAGCTTGGAGGCGCCAGCGCCTATATTTAGATCACGCCGTTCTGCACCTGGACGCATGGTTAACGAACGCGTCGCGGCGCGCGCAAAGGGGGCCAAACGGCGCGCAGCGAACGGGCCTGGCCACTCGCCGCGAGACTTCGAGAAAATGGGAGAAATGGCGGGGAGCAGCGCTCCCGCCCTATTGCGGAACAGGTGTTCCAACGCCCTCACGAAGGGCGCCCGGACGGCCGGGCACCGCCCTGCTGGCCCAGCCAAATCGCCCTGGCCCGGACGATCACCACTTCAGGATGACCTTGCCGGATTCACCCGAGAGCGCCTGATTGAAACCCCGCTCGAAAGCCGGAGCGTCGAAGCGGTGGGTGATCAGTGGGGTGAGATCCAAACCGCCCCGGATCAAGCCGAACATCTTGCGCCAGGTGGTGAACATCTCGCGCCCATAGACGCCTTTGATGGTCAGGGCTTTCAGGATGATGCGAGACCAGACGACCTCCATCGACTTGCCTGGAATGCCGAGCATCGCGAGGTTGCCGCCCATCTTGAGCGTATCGACCGCCTGCTCGATGGCGGCGGTGGCGCCGGACATCTCCAGGGCCACGCCGAACCCGTCTTCGATCCCCTCTTGCGCCATCACGTCACGAAGGTCCTCGCGCAGGACATTGACCGGGCGCACGTTGGCCAGGGCGGCCGCGAGATCGAGGCGGTAGTCGTTCTGGTCGGTGATGACCACGGTCCGCGCGCCCGCCGACCGGGCGATCGCCGCAGCCATGATTCCAATCGGGCCCGCGCCCGTGATCAGCACGTCTTCGCCCAGCAGCTCGAATTGCTGGGCCGTGTGCATGGCGTTGCCGAACGGGTCGAGGATCGCGCCCAGTTCGTCGGTGACATCGTCGGGCAACGGCACCACGTTGAAGGCGGGCAGCACGACATATTCGGCGAAGGCGCCCTGACGGTTCACGCCGATGCCGACGGTGTCCGGATCCAGGTGGAACCGGCCCGCCCGGCTGGCGGCCGAGTGCAGATTGACGATGTGCCCCTCGCCCGAGACCCGCGCGCCGATCCGCAACGGACGCGAAACGCCCTTGCCGATCTCCACGATCTCGCCGGAGAACTCGTGCCCGACGATCATGGGGGTCGGGACGGTGGCCGCGGCCCATTCGTCCCAGTTCCAGATGTGCAGGTCCGTCCCGCAGATCGCCGTGTGGCCGACCTTGATCAAGACCTCGTCGGGGCCGACCGCGGGCACGGGCGCCTGGGTTCCCCAGAGGCCCGGCTGCGGCAAGCTCTTCTCAAGCGCAAACATCACTTCACTCATCAAACAGCAGCCGCCTCGGACTGGTCCCGGGCTTGAACAAATGCTTCCACGGCGGTGTCGAGGTCTTCGATCGTGTGGGCGGCGGACACCTGGGTGCGGATTCGCGCCTGGCCCTTGGGCACCACCGGGTACGAGAAACCGGTCACGAACACACCAAGGTCCACGAGCCGGCGCGCCATGTCCTGCGCCAGGCGCGCATCGCCCAGCAGGACCGGAATGATCGGGTGCTCGCCGGGATTCAAATCAAAGCCGGCGCCGCTCAAACGCATCCGGAAATAGGCCGCGTTCTCGGCGAGGCGCTTGCGCAGGACCTCGCCCTCACCGCCCTTAGAGATCTCGATCGCGGCCAGGGCCGCGCCGCAGACCGAAGGCGCCAGCGCGTTCGAGAACAGGTAGGGCCGGGCCCGCTGGCGCAGCAGCGCGACCACATCGCGACGCGCGGCGATGAAACCGCCCATCGCCCCGCCCAGCGCCTTGCCGAAGGTCCCGGTGACGATATCAACCTTGTCGACCACCCCGTGCAGCGCCCCGACCCCGCGGCCGCGAGGGCCAACCACTCCGGTGGCGTGACAGTCGTCCACCATCACCAGCGCGCCGTAGCGCGTCGCCAGCTCGGTGATGGCCGGGAGGTTCGCCAGATAGCCATCCATGGAAAAGACGCCGTCGGTGACGATCAGGATCGTCCTGGCGCCCTCGGCGCGGGCGGCCTGGAGCTGACGCTCCAGATCGTTCGCATCGTTGTTCTGGTAGCGATAGCGGCGGGCCTTGCTGAGCCGCACGCCATCGATGATCGAGGCGTGGTTCAGCGAGTCGGAGACGATGGCGTCCTGCTCGTCCAGCAGCGGCTCGAAGACCGCTCCGTTGGCGTCGAACGCCGCCGCGAACAGGATCGCGTCCTCATAGCCGAGGTAATCGGCGATGGCCGACTCCAGCTCCTTGTGAAGCTCGTGGGTGCCGCAGATGAAGCGCACCGAGGCGAAGCCGGCGCCGGCGGCGCGGGTCGCAGCCTCCGCCGCCTGGCCGATCCGGGGATCTCCCGCCAGGCCCAGATAGTTGTTTGCGCACAGATTCAGCGCAGCGACCACGCCGGCCTCGGTGCGGATGCGCACATGCGCCCCCTGGCTCGAGACCATGATCCGCTCGGGCTTGGTCAAGCCCTGCGCCTCGATCTGCTCCAGCGCCTCGCGCTGCCGTTCGTAAAAGGAAATGTCAGCCATGCGTCTACTCCGACGCAATGGCTACACCATCCTGGAATACGAGTCCACTATAATGGAATTTCTACTGACCGATTACGACGAGCACCGCTGAGGCGGGCTGGTCGGTGTGGTTCCGGATCGCGTGCGGAACGTCCACCGGGTAGCGGGCGATGGCCCCGGTCCCCACCATGGCGGTGGTGTCCGCGCTCATCACGGTCAGCTCGCCTTGAAGCACCGTCAGGTGCTCCATGCTGCCGCGGGCGTGGGCTTCGGAAACCAGCTCGCCATGCGGTGCGATCGTCAGGTGATAGAATTCCATCTCGCCGACCTTGTCGGCCAAGCTGAGGATGCGAAGCACGCATTGCCCGTCTTCTGTGCGGATCTCGGGCACGAATGACGCTGCAGTGACGTCAATACGGCCACGCCGCTCCACCCGCTGGCTGCCGACCAGGTCGGAAATCTCGACTCCGAGGGCATGCGAGAGCTGCCAGACGGTGGCCAGGGTCGGGTTGGCCTGCCCCCGCTCGATCTGGGAAAGCATGGAGCGCGAAACGCCCGAGGCGCCCGCCAGATCGTCGAGCGTCATGCGGCGCTCCTTGCGCAGCTGCTGCAGGCGCGGGCCGATGGCGGGGGGTGTTTGTCGTTCGGTCATGTGGCTCCAGCTTCAAGCGACGCCGAAGCTTCTCATACCCCCGCACCGACCTTCGAACCAACCGGCATGAAAACGGGAGATATCCTGCCGATTGCCCGTCATCGGCAGGTTTGGCGCCCATACCTTCACAAAGGCGCCCATCAGGCGGCGCCTCTCGCTATTGCGACCTATTCGCAACTATGCTGGAGTACCTCATGCCCAGCGATCTTCCGCCTCCAGCCTCACCCTATCGACTGTTCGACGTGCGCCTGAAGGCCAAGGCGCCGCTGACGCCGCATCTCTGGCGCTACACCTTCGAGGGCGACGATGTCGGCGAGATGTCGACCCTGGCGCCGGACCAGCGCATCAAGATCTTCTTCCCCGACCCGCAGGGACGCCCGCCGGCCCTGGTCCACAGTCCCGACTGGTACGCTCGCTACAAGAAGCAGGACCCGGCCGGGCGCCCGCCGATGCGCACCTATACGATCCGCGCCCTGCGCGCCGAGCATCGCGAGGTGGACGTCGACTTCGTGCTGCACGGGGACAACGGCCCGGCCTCGGCCTGGGCGACGAGCGCCGAGCCTGGATCGCGCCTGCAGATCATGGCGCCCAACGCGGCCTTCGAAGGCGACGGCGGCGGCTATGAGTGGAAACCGCCGGCGGGGCTGCGGCAGCTCCTGCTGATCGGCGACGAGACCGCCCTGCCCGCCCTGGCCGGCATCCTTGAGGAACTCGCCGCGCTCCCCCGGCCGCCGGCGACCGAGCTCTTCGTCGAGATCCCTGACGCGGGCGACGAACTGCCCCTGCGCACTTGGCCGGGGCTCAAGGTCGAGTGGATGCCTCGCGGGCTGGGGGCGCCAGGCGCCTTGATGATCGCGGCGGCCGAACGCGCCGCCTTGCCCCGCGCGGCGGCTAGGCCCGCCGTCCAACTGGCCGAGGTGGACGTCGACGAGGCCATCCTCTGGGACAAGGCGACGCCCGCCGACAACGGGTTCTATGGCTGGGTGGCCGGCGAGGCCGCCGCCGTTCTGGCGATCCGGCGCCTGCTGATCATGGATCGCAAGGTGGACCGCAGCGCCCTCAACCTCATGGGCTACTGGCGCGAAGGACGGGTGCTGGACTAGGCGAGGAACTCGACCAGGGCGTTCGTGAACTCAGGCGTGCGAACCGCAGCCATATGGTCGCCCGGGGTGCGCACCAGCCTTGCGCCGGCGACCGCCTGGGCCAGCCGCTCCGGGCGCGCGGCGAGCGGATCATCCACGCCGACGAGCACCATGGCCTGGGCGGTGATCTTCTCCAGGGGAATGCGCTCTGCGTGGACGGAGGCCGCCTGGGCGGCCAGGGCCTTGCGATCCCCGCCAGTGGCGTCCGCCAGCAGGCGGAAGCCACGCGCCGCGGCCGGCGCATCGGCCGCGCTCTCGGCCAGAAGGGCGGCGATGATCGCCTTGTTGTCGACCACGCGGGTGTCGACCCCGCCCATCTCCAAGATGCCGTCGCCGACGCCGCCGATCACCAGCCGGCGAATGCGCGGCTCGCGCGTGGCGCAGATCAGCGAAACGATCGCGCCCATCGAATAGCCGACGAGATCGAAGCTCTCGGCGCCGATGTGGTCGGCCAACTCCGAAACGTCCGCGGCCATCCGGCTCTCGCCATAGAGGGCCGGATCGTGCGGCTTGTCCGAACGGCCGTGCCCGCGGGCATCGATGGCGACCACCTTTCGGCCAGCTGATTCCAGCGCCTTGGCGATACCGGCCCCGACCCAATTGAGTTCGGCGTTGGCGCCGAAGCCGTGGTGCAGGATCACCGGCGGC
Organism: Pseudomonadota bacterium; assembly: GCA_023445705.1. GTDB lineage: Bacteria > Pseudomonadota > Alphaproteobacteria > Caulobacterales > Caulobacteraceae > Phenylobacterium. Next base: position 6,516 of record JAEXKM010000226.1, on the reverse strand, counting down.
CCCTCGGCCGAACCCCATTCGTACCAGGCCAGGTTCAGGCCATCCGAGGTCTTGAAGGTGTTCATGGGCTCGCCCCTTTAGCTCAGCTCAAAAAGATCAAGATCGACCGACGCGGGTCCGCGCGCGCCCACTGCGACCGCGAGGATCTGGTTGAGACGCGAAAGGCCCGGCGCGGCGGTGCGCAGGCGCACGGCGGTTCGGAAGTAATAGAGCGACGGATCGACGGCCTCGCCGCGCCCCAGGGCGGCCAGAACCTCGGGCGGGCCGTGGCGCAGCCCCTCGGAGCGGACCTCCACGGTCCCCTGTCCGTCGATCTGCAGGACGTAGTGGGCGTCGATGTCCATCCGGCCATCGACGGCGATGCTCTGCCAGTCGCCGCCGCCAGGCAGGACGGTTCCGGTCAGGCCGCCGCTGACGGTCCCGCCGAGGATCGGAATGAAGCGACGGCCCGGCGCGCCTTCCTCCACCGTGACGGGCGGACCGACCAGGACCTGCAGATGCACCAGCGGCATGAGGGATGGCGTCATGGAAGGCGCTCCTTCGCTCGGTCGAGCCCGGTCAGGACCTTGTAGGAATCGGCGATGGCCTGGAGCTCGCCGGGCGCGAACACGTCATCGATGCTGTCGAAGCCCTCCGGCGCGCGTTCCTCGGCCAATTGCATGCATTGCTCGGGGCCGTTGCCGCGGTTGGCGCGGACGATGGCGGCGGTGGCCGGAAGCCGCTCGGCCTCGTAGGCGGCCAGGGCAGCGACGCCGTCGGAGGTGTCGGCCAGGGCGCGCGCCAGGGCCGCAGCGTCGAGGATCGCCTGGCTCGCGCCGTTGGACCCGATCGGATACATCGGGTGGGCGGCGTCCCCCAGCAGGGTCACGCGGCCGTGCGACCACCGCGGGATCGGATCGCGGTCCACCATCGGAAACTCGAACACCGCTTCGGCGCCGCCGATCAGGCCCGGCACGTCGAGCCAATCGAAGGCCCAGGCTTCGAAGGGCGGCAGGAAGTCGTCGAGCCGGCCGCGGCGGTTCCAGTCCTCGCGGTTCAGCATCTGCGCCACCGGCAATTCGGCGATCCAGTTGATCGGCTGGCGGCCATCGGCTTCGACCGGGCCGATCGGATAGGCGACGAACTTCTGGTTCTGATGCCCGGCCATGATCATGGTGGCGCCGCCCAGGAATGGCGCGGCGTGGGTCAGGCCGCGCCACAGCACCCGGCCGGAATAGGCGGGCGGCCCCTCATGCGGATAGAAGGCCGCGCGAATTTTCGAGTGGATGCCGTCGGCGGCGATCAGCAAGTCGCCGCGCACCACCGCGGCGACGCCGTCCTTGGTTTCGGCGAAGACGCGGACGCCCTGCTCGTCCTGCTCGAAACCTACGACCCGCTGGCCGAGCACTATCCGTTCGGCGCCGAGACGCGCGCGGGCGGCCTCGTAAAGGCCAAGCTGCAGCCGGCCGCGATGCAGGGAAAGCTGTGGAGCGGCGAAACCTGCGAAACGACCCCGCGGCTCGGTCCAGATCCTCTGGCCGTGGCGGTTGAAGTAGGCGAGCTCGCGCGTCGCGACGGAGGCGGCCGAGAGGTCGCCCAACAGACCATAGCGCTCAAGCACCTGGGCGGCGTGCGGCAGGAGGTTGACGCCCACGCCCAGGGGCAGGATCTCGGGAGCCGCCTCCAGCACCACGACCTCGTGGCCCAGGGCGTGCAGCGCGATGGCCGCAGCAAGTCCGCCGATGCCGGCGCCGGCGACAACGATGCGCATGTCGCCTCCCTTCGGCGTCGTTTGTTATGGTGCATTACAATTTGCTCCGAGCGCCGAGGCAAGCCAAATTCGAGATCGCGAAGGGGGGAAGCAGGCATGGCGGGCACGACATCAAAGCGCCGCGGGTTTCAGGCGCATCGTCCCGGCGTCGCCTATGGCGTGCTGGACAGCCTGGCCGGCTATACGCTGCGCAGGGCGCAACTTCGGGTGACGGAAGCCTTTGACGCGCGCCTCGCCGCGGAAGGCGTCACGACGCAGCGCTTCTCGGCGCTGGTGATCATCAGCGAGAACCCCGGCCTCAAGCAGACCGAACTAGCCGAAATCCTCGGCGTCGCGCGATCGGGAGCGATGGCCATCGTCGAGGCCCTGGAGGCGCGTGCGCTGATCGAGCGCCGTCCGGCGCCCGACGACGCCCGCGCCCAGGCGCTGTTCCTGTCCGCGGAAGGACAGCGCCGGTTGCGGGCGATCATCGCCGAGGTGAAGGCCCATGACGCCGAGATTCTGGCGCAGCTTTCGGAGGCGGAGGTCGAGACGTTGAGGCGGCTGCTGGAGCGGGTGGCGGTGTAACGGTTGCTGGCCCGCCGACGGCCGGATCGGTGAAGCTATCCGAGCTTCGACTCCCCAAAAAAGCGCATCGCGGCGACCAGGTAATCAGTGAAGCCACGCGCCCGAAGCTCGTATTTGGCGCGAAAGTCGGGATGGTCAGCGTACATGTCGGCCAAGGTCTCGTACGCAACGCGATCCGGCGCGCGCTTCCAAGCATCGCCTACCCACGCATGATGGCGGGCCACCAGAGGAGCCACGGCTTCGCCGTTAGCCGGCAGGCCATCAGCCATCGCCTTGGCCAGCGCCGCTTCGATGTCCTCTAGGGTGGCGAGGAAATCGCTGTACTCGGCTGGGCTCATCGCAGCCATGCGCGCCTTCGAGGCCTCGATCTCGGGCCGAGCCGCGTCTCCGAAGCGGTCCTCTAGCCACAACTCGTAGTTCGCCTGCTTCTCGGGCGAGAAGCCGCCGTACATTTGTGCCTCATCCATCTGTATGTCTCCTGCGAGGGAGGCGAGCGTTCGATCAAGGGTCTGGATCAGTTCATTGCAGCGCCGCACTTGCGCGACCAACTTGCCCCTGTGGGTCCGCAAGGCCGCTCCAAGATCGAAACCCGAGGCGTCCAACGCACGCCTGATCTCTCCGAGCGGCATGCCCAACTCGCGATGAAAGAGAACCTGTTGGAGTCGCAGGAGTTCGGCCTCGCCGTAGTAGCGATAACCGTTCTCGCCGATGCTTGCGGGCTTGAGCAGGCCAATCTCGTCGTAGTGGTGCAACGTTCGCACCGAGACGCCGGAAAGCCTGGCCAATTCGCTGACCGTGTAGACGCTCATCGTGTCCTCTGCCGTTGAGGCTCGGACTAGCAGCTATCCCGCGGCGTGAGGGTCAAGCATCGCCGGCGAACTTCCGCAATAGTAGCGTAGTCGGTCGCCGTACTCAGCTCTCAGCGTTAGCCTTCCGCGACCAGGGCGTCCAAGGCGCGGCGCGTCGAGGCTTTGCGAGGATCATCGAGCGCTTCCCTCAGCTCAAGGGCTCGCTGAAAGGCGGCGCGCGCCAAGTCGATCTCCCCGTCTTCGACGTAACACCGGCCCATGTGATGCAAGACATAGGATTCCAATGATCTGAGGCGAAGGTCTTGGGCGAGCCGCAATGCCTCGTTGAAGCGTTGCTGGGCGGATGAACGATCGTCGAGATACTGTTCGGCGGTCCCGAAGTACAAGAGCCACCACCCCAGCGCTTCGGTAGTTTCCGTGCGGGCGAGCCTCTCAACGCTGGCAAGAATACCAGTCGCTTCGCGTTCGCGACGCGCTGTGATCAGCATATTCGCCAGCGCGATAGCGGACCGCAGCTGAACCGGCTTGTCTCCGGAACCGCGCGCCACCGAGAAGGCTTCTTCGGCCGCTGCGACCTGAGCCTTGAGAAGCACTTCGTCATCGATCGTAAAGCGCTGAAAGTGCATGCGTCCGGGCCAAACGAAGCTCAAGCTTGTGCGAAGAAGACGAACAGGTCGAGCGCCGAATGAGGTTCGGCGGATCTCGCGCAAAGGCGCCTTGGTCCTATCGCTCGGCGTCGATGCTAGGCGCGAGTTGGGCGAGAATAGCGTCGGGATCAGCTCCCAGCTTGCGCACCCGTTCAGACCATCGGTCCAGGGCGCGCTCGTAGTAGTCGAAGATGCAGGGGTCGCAGCCGCGTCGGCAGCACTCGTCCTCGTGGGGCCGAGTGGGCGGCGAAGGGATGCTTGAAGCCGTGCTCACCGCGGAAGATCTAGTCGCCATTCCGGGCGATGACCAGGGCGGGACGCGCGCCTATCCGCCCGTGCACGCCGTCGGCGCGGCTCGGCCCAGGGCCCATGACAGGCGGCCCTGTACGATGCTCAGGGTCTGTCGGCCGTTGGAAAAGGTCGTTCCTTCCGATCCCATCGAGGGAAGCTCCACCGCAGCCGCATCATTGACGGACACCGAAGCGCGCTCGCCCATGAGCCTCACGGCCAGACGCGTGCCGTCCTCGCAGACATAGTTGCTGACGGGATAGGGGGCGCCCACGCCGATCGACGCGTCAGGCGACGAGCGCTCGGAATGCTCACAGCCCGCGAGCATCAGGACGCCAATCGCCGCGATCGAAAATTTTCTCAACATGATGGCCTTCCAAATTGAAAAATTTCATAAAAACCGAACCGCACATCAGCCATCTATATTCTTATAGACGACCCCGTTCTTCATGATGACGAGGAAATTCCGGGCCGGGTCTGCGATCAGATTTATGTTTTCCAAGGGGTTTCCATTCACCAGCAACAGGTCGGCGTACGCCCCCTGCTCGACGACGCCCAGCTTGCCCGGATAGGGATTGCGCCTGCCCGAAAGCGCGAGCAGTTGAGCATTGGTCCCAGTGGCCATCGCAAGGGCTTCAGCCGGGGTGTACCAGCGCGTCAGCGAGGCCAGGATCGCGCCCTGCTGCTGGGCCAGGGCCTGGGAAAAGAGGACGTCCGTGCCCCAGGCCGTCTTGAGCTTGTACTTCTTGGCGAGCCGGTAGGTCCGGTCGATACCCGGCCAGACTTCGTCGGCCCCCTCGCGTTGGACCGACCCGATCGGGAAACCTTCTCTCATAGCTTCCGGCAGCGGCTGCAGACTCAGCCAGACGCCCTTCTCACCGATCAGGCGGGCGGTTTCGTCGTCCATGAGGAAGCCATGCTCGATGACCTTCACCCCCGCATCGATCGAGGTTCGGATGGCGGCCGAGGTGAAGGCGTGGGCCGTGACGTAGGTCCCCCAGTTCTCCGCCGCCTGAGTTGCGGCGCGCAGCTCGGCCTCGGTGAAGGTCGACACATCGACCGGACTGAAGGGCGACGACACACCACCGCCAGCGGTGACCTTGATCTGGGACGCGCCATGCATGAGCTGTTCGCGGACGCGCATCCGCATTTCATCGGGACTGTCGACGATCGCCGCGCCGCCGATCTCCTCGATCCGGGTGAGCTTGCCCGGCGTTCGCGGCAGGTCCGAAAGCTGCCGGAAGTCCCCGTGACCGCTGGTGACGGTGATCATGGCGCCGGACGGGTAGATCCGCGGGCCGGGCACGACGCCCTCGTCGATCGCCTGCTTGAGGCCAAAGGCCGGGCCGCCAACGTCGCGGACGGTCGTGAAGCCGCGCATCAGCGTGGCCGTCGCCTCGGCGGCGGCGGTGATATTGTTGTAGCCCAGGTCTCCGTTGATCGATTGCGCGGGGGTCGGGACGATCAGCATGGCGTGCCAGTGAGCGTCGATCAGCCCGGGCATCAGCGTCCGCCCGTGCCCATCGATCACTGTCGCGCCTGGACTGGCCTCGATCGGGGCTTGCGAGATCTGGGTGATGATATTGCCGGTGACGAGAACATTCGACGGCGCGGACAGCGATCTGCCTGACCCATCGAAAATTCTCACGTTCCGAAACAGCGTGACGGTCTTGGGCGACGCGACCGGAGGCGACTGAGCCTGCGCGGGACCGGCCGCTGGAACCCCGGCGATCAGCGCCGCCGCCAATGTGGGAAGAAGCCTTGTCCAGCGCAGGGGCAGTCTTACGCTACCAACCGTCCGCATCGGCATGCCTCGCCTCTAGTTGAGGTGGCATTTCGCACCCACTCACCCTGCGCGGTCAATGAAATACGTCGACTCTAGGCGCGCGCGTGAGCGACCGCGCTACAGCCCAGAATGGGCAAACAATATCCAAGTCTGTTGATAAGTCCGCCAAGCTTAACCGTATAGCGGTGTTTTTGCGGCAAAAGTCGGTCTTTTCGCCGTAAGATCGCCCTACGAATCTCCGAGCCAGAGATTCAGGGAGCGTCACGCGGGGGCTCCTCTCTCCTTCAAATCGGTCCGGGGTGCTCATGACCGCTCATCTTTCTTTCCGGCGCTAGGTGGGCGACGTGGACGAGGCGCTTACGCTGCCCAAGATCCGAGTGCGCGGCCGCAGCCTGATGGCGCTGGTGCTCACCCCCGAGCCGCCCTTCGCGGAATGGTTCGCGGCGCTGGACGAACAGATGTCCGATGCGCCGGGGTTCTTCGCCGGCCGCCCCGTGGTGGCGGACCTGGCCCAGGTGGTCGAAGGCGTCGGCAAGGACGGCGTGCCGGTGGCGCTGGAGGGACTGAGCGCCCGTGGCCTGCGCCTGATCGGCGCCGAGGGCGTGCGCCCCAGCCTGCTGACCGGCACCCAGTGGGAAGAGCTGCCGACCAAGCTGCAGGCGCGCGAGA
>JAEXKM010000152.1 GCA_023445705.1 Pseudomonadota bacterium | reverse complement strand
CCCTTGATCTTCTGGAACAACGCATCGCGTTCCATCGCCGAGTTCAAGCGGATCGGGAGTCGATAAAACGCCCCAGCGGCTAAGAGCGCCTGATCGGCCGCGATCTCTAGTCCGCGAACCTTAGCGGCCTGGACGAACGCGTCGGCGCCTGCGGCGCGGCGGCGACACTGATCATCGAGGCGGCGCATCTGATCGCGAAGCAGCGCGGCCGAGATCTCCGAAAGCGCGTAGTTTGCGCCGCGGACCGTGGGATGTGCAACCAGACTGTCGCCGGACCCGCGAACCCGACTATCGGCTCGGAGCGCCGCCATCGCAGCAGCAAGATCAGGGTCATTAGTGAAGGCCGCGCCGCCTTCACCACAAGTGAGCATCTTGCTCGACTGAAAGGAACAAACGGAAATAACGCCTTGAGAGCCGATCAGTGAGCCGTCATCGGTCGTACCGCCGTGGACGTGGGAGAAATCCTCCACGATCGGCACGCCAGGAAATCGGCTCTTCAGGCAACCAAGCGATTGTGCGGACGCATAGGTGTGGACCGCCAGTATGGCGTCCAAATGTGCGCCCGAAATCGATCCACCGTCGGCAAGGATAGAAGTTTCGCTTGAATCGGCGAAGATCGGCGTCGCGCCGACCCGCCGAACGGCGCTTGCACACGCAACCCATGTCAGCGCCGGAACTAGGACGCGCGCGCCCGGGCCGATGCCCAGGGCCTGCAAAGCGATAACTATTGCTGCAGACCCGTTGCAAGTCGTTACGGCGAAGCGGCGGCCAAATTTGGCGGCCAACTCCAGTTCCGCTTGCTCGATCGCGCTCGATCGGCCTTGTGGAGGGCTAGCGATCGCCCAGCGGCGCGACTGCAGCACTGAAGCGAGCGCGAGAAGCGTACTTTCGTCGCTTTCTGGCCAACCAGATACACTTCCGCCGGCGAAAGAGGACATCGCTTGCGCGCTCCGAGCTGAGCCAATATTGAGAAATACATCTAAGTGTATATCCGACCCAACAGCAAGGCCGCGCCACCTACATTTTGATTGACCCGACCACGGCACGCCCGGCACATTTGACACTCAGCGATCAAAATGCAGGGCGAGAGGATCACGAAAGATGAGCGATTTGTTGGAAGCGTCCAAGATTGGCGCTCAGAATGAATTTTACGACGCGTATCTGTATGACGCGAACATTGACAATGGTCCTCGTGTAGACACGGTATATCAGCAGCTACTCGCGTCTAACACTGATGGTGTCGTCGAGTTTGGCTGCGGAACTGGAACGTTGCTCCTTTCGCTCGCGCGGAATGGCACACCGACGTTAGGTGTCGACAGATCCGAACAGATGCTTACGACCTTCCGCCGCAAGATCTTGGATCTTCCCGCAAATGCGCCGAAGCCTAGCCTTGCTCAGGCCGACCTTCTCACGCCGATCGCGCGCACCTCTATGTCGGTCGCCATTCTCGCCAACGAACTCTGCAATCATCTTCTGACCCGCGAGGATCTGCTGACCGGCTTGCGCAACGCCGCAGATTCGGTCCGACCTGGTGGCAAGTTAATGCTGGACCTGCCGCGCTTCGACCTCCAAAGGCTCGCGACAATTTCCGACGGTCGCGGCGGGACACCACAACATCGTGGCATATTCCCAATCGAAGGCGGCCACCTTCAGATCTGGGAAGTCGCCAGCTACGATCCATGGTCGGGGCATCTCTCCGCCATGTTCCGCTACGAGATCCTGGGGTCAGAGGACCAATTGGTCCGAACATACCAACGCACCTTGCATATGCATCCGTGGCGTCTCGACGAAATCGTATTGGCTCTTCGCGCCGTCGGGTTTGCGGAGATCGAAGTGCGCGACATTAGCTCCGAGATGGGTCATGCACGCGATCTTGTTCAGGCGTGGACCTATGATGGCTAACCCACTGGACCTCTCGATCATCATTCCAGTCCACAATAAGGCTGAGTCGCTTGAGCGAGTACTTCTGAGTCTGCTTAGCCAAGAGGTCGGCGGCCGTACGTTTGAGATCGTTCTGGTCTTAAACGCCTGCACCGATGAGAGCACTCAGATAGCCGAGGCCGTTCGTACACGCGCTCCGGAGACGATCCGCGTCTACGATCTCTCAGCTCCGTCTCCCTCGGGCGCACGAAATTTTGGCGCTGAAGTCGCGCTGGGCGTCAGGATCCTTTTCCTCGACGCAGACATCATTTTACCGCGCGGCCACCTTTCAGGACTTCTGGACCGGTTCGACGAAGACACCCTCGTCATTTTGACGCCTCTATATGCTAACAGCGTATCTGCCAGCTTACTTCCATACATCGCAGACTTACCCGCCGGATGGCAGGAACTCAGCGACACAGCTCTCTTGGACTGGGCCAGCACCCAACCTGCGCTCGAAGATTGTCGGGCGGCGCTCGCCGAGTCTCACACTGGCAACCTTAACCTCTTGTTCCCTTGGGTCCTCGGCTGGTCGAGCGCGATGGCCGTCGATCGCCTCGCATTCCAGAGCGTTGGCGGCTTTGATACATCGCTTGTCGGTGTCGGTTCTGAGGATCTTGCGCTTTCACGTCGTCTGTGGATTGCAGGAGCGCGATTTCGCCTTTTGTTGGACTTCCCAGCTTTTCACTGGCCGCACCCACGCGATAGGGCGGGCCAGCTCGCTAGAGACCGCCGTCACGAACGCCAATTGTTGTCTGCCTCCCCCGCACGTGACGTCGAACTGTTGGCGGCATTCGATGGCGAGCACATGAATGCAGTCGCACAACTGCTTGATGAAAAGCTCGCCCCATACCTCGAAGACCTAGGCGCTGCGTTCAAGTTGCCGGCGACAAGCTTAGACTCACTCTGCGGACCAGTAGACATGGTCGTGGGCCTCCCCCACGATGCCGGGTGTCCCTCCCCCGTTCGTGTTTGGCCCGGGAGTTTGGGGTCCGGTGAAGATCCCAGCGTCCTGGACCTCTATGGCTTCGCCCTTCCTTTCCCTGACCAATCGGTCGGAACGATCGTGATTGCAGGACTGTGGGAGCTCCTTCCACTTTCGTTCGCTTCTCGAGTTTTGGCGGAAGCCAAACGAGTCGGGAGGGACATCTATCTATTGCGGCGCGCGCATACCAGAGGGCCAAGGCCGCAATGGCGTGATACCGAGATCGCTGCGATCGATCGACCGTATTGGGAGGTCGGTTTCCCGGTATCGCGCGACCTCTGGGAGCATCCGACAGATCTGGTAGGTTCTGCAGGCGACTTTGACCTATTCCGGGTCGGAACAACCAGCTTGAGGCAGGTCGCATAGTCGCTTAGCTTAGGCCAAGCACCACTAGTTGGACGAAAATGCCGCCGCTCGAGAAGCGATAGCGAGCGAGCGTTCGAAATTCCTTATGTGCATCTAGGGCGAACTCCAACGCGCTCCTATTCGCCGTCGCAAGGATGACTCTGCCTGACGGATGCAACACCAAAGCAGCGTTGGTAAGGATGTCGCTGTAGAGCCCCTTGAGATCGCGATCCTCCCGACCGCTACGAATTCCAAAAGGCAGATTCGCCAACACCAGGCCGCAGGATCTCCAAGGGCTTGGATCTCGCGCATCGGCCTGCTGGAGGGTTAGGCGCCCGGCGAGGCCGGCGCGCTCAGCGTTGGCGGTTGCCGCAGCGATTGCACCAGCATCGACGTCAATTCCGAACAGACGCGCTTCAGGAGAAAGCAAACCTCGTTCGAACAGTAGCGTGCCGCTACCACAAGTCGGGTCAATGATGTCCCCGCTCAACCCCAACGGCGCCACCTGCGCTAGTGCGGCGGCGACGACAGGACTGATGGAAGCCGAAACATCTCGAACCCGGTAGCTAAATCGCTCGTCGGGCCGAAACCGCGGTCGGAAGTATAGGGTGGGGTGCGGAGCGAGCCAGGACATCACCAACTCGCAATTGTATCCGGAAGGACTATCGGACAATCCACAAGGCGCGAGCGCTGCCCGAGCAAGGTCCAGGAAATCGCGCATCTGCCGCCGGTCCGGCTTGCGGCCTTCAACCGAGAACCGGTACTTCAGGACGCTTCCATCTTCGATCCAGGCTGTCCACGGCTGAGCTTGGACCGCGGCCTCCAACGCGCGTCCCATCGCTGCGAGATCGCTATCGCCTGCCTCGGCGACTCCGAGCAGCAGACGCAGATTATAGGTCATCCGCGGCGGAGGCTGGAGCCTGGAAACCGCGACGGGCTTCTTTAGGCGGAGCAGCCCGGGTCGGTCGACCTCAGTCGCGCCAAAGCCCTGAAGGTCGAGGGCTCGGCTCACAGGCCTCTCAAGACCCTCCGTGACTTCGACGCGAACGGCTTCCAGCGACAAGCCGGTTCGCCAAGTTGCGCCGGCGCCCCCCGAGAGGCCCAGTCGGTCCATAGCTTTGGCGAGAGCGAGGGCTTCCTGGTCGCTACGCGCCAAATGCGCAGTCAATCCCTCCCGGACCGCGTCCCCGCCCAACGAACCTAGAGCGAGCACCATCGATGAAGCGGCAGCGGAGTCAGATTCGGTCTGCAAGACCTGCAAGAGTTCTCCGGCCGCTTCCGCATTTCCGCATTCGCCTAGACGGATCGCGGCTCTCCGACGCACCTGAGCGTCGGTCGAGTAGAGATCGCCCTTTGCAACCGATTTGCTGCGGTTTCGCCGATCTTCGCTCAATGTGCAGTCTTCCAAACTCGATGAGCGGTCGTATACGGCGCAAGCAATGCGAGCGCTACCCCGGGCTGCAGCAATGCCAAGACCTATGGTTTCGCGCAGGCCCTTACAAACGCCCTTCGTCGACGGCTAAGGATTCTCTAGTTAGCAGCCCTCATCCCACGCTGTCGATCAGGGGGCAGAGTTCGCAGCTGGCAAGAGCGACGCCATGCAGGGTCGCAAAGCGGAAGACACGATAGCGTTCTGTGTCCGCGATTTGATCAAACGCCTCCTGTGTCAAGTCGCCGAAAGGCTCAAATAGTGGAGATTGTAGGAAACAGCACGGGGTCACATGACCCTGCCAACCGATACGGACCATCTCACTTGGCAAAGTGCATTGTGTGCCTTGCCGCGGACTAGCTAGATCGGTGAGTACAGCTCCACCTCTCTCCGGCGCATCTCGCGCCAGGCGATGAAGATCCTCCGGAGAGAGCATGTTTTCGCGCAAGCCAGCGTCGTAGTTCCGCGCGTAGCGAGGCATCGGGTTGAGGGTTTGGTACTCGACGCCATCCAGACCCAGACGCGCCGCGAGGGCCTCGACGTCTTCGATTTGGTCGACCGACTCGCGGAGGACTGTCATCCAAAGCTTGAGACGAAGAGCCGGCCGTAGTTGCGATCGAAGTTCCGCGAGGTGGTGGATCGCCTGAAGTATGGCCGAAAGATCGCCGGCAGGCCTTAACTCCTTGAATCGCTTCGGATCCAGTGTTTCCAAGGAGAACCCGATCTCGCGAACGCCTGAATCGATCAATTTTCGCGACAATCGAGGCGTGAGCAATGACCCGTTACTTGCGAGACTGACGTGCACTCCACGATCGGTCGCCGACCTGATGATCGCGGGAAGCGATGGAAGCAGCAATGCTTCCCCCTCCCCAATCAGCTCGAGCTGCTCAAGATCGGGAAAAGCGTCGATAAACTCCTGGAGCCGTTCCGGCCTCACCGTGCCTTGCTTGACCTTCCGGCCATAGCAGAAGCTGCACTTGAAGTTGCATTTGGTCGTAGGTTCGATTTTCACCGACAAGGTCGAGGGAAGTTGGGTATCCCAGAACAATATCGCTGAAGGCCATTCTGAGACTGGATGCCCGGGCGCGCCGTCACCGAGAAATGCTTGGCCCGCCTCATCCCAATAGATCTGGCTCCAACCTAGAGCGGCGCTATGGTCACCCCCCATGAGTGGTCGACTGGCCAACCCCATCACACCATACGGCCTGTCAACCGGCTCTGCATCCGACGCGACGGCGAGCTGCGCCCATCGTGTCGCGAGGGCTTCGCGGTCATCGGGCGCGAAATACAACTGACCATTGACCAATTCGAGGCTCATTTGAACACCAACGAGCACTCGGCGCGCGTGCGTGAAGACGACGGCCGGGAAGATCTTCACTGTCCCTGCTGCACCGCGACCGCCGCGGTGCAGCTGCGTTTCTGATGAATGGCGAAGCAGGACGAGTTCCGGCGGCATGGGCGAGTCCGATACCAAGCGCCCTTCATCGTCCACCTTCACAGCGATCGGCGGCCGTAGCCATGGCGTCATAGGTCGAACTTCTTTGGCGTGAACTTCCGCGACCTGCATGGATCCTCACTTTGGCGCCGGCACGAAAACTCCTTTCGCGCCCACCGAATGGGTGCTGTCAGCCGAGTGTCTGCCGGAGGGTGCTAAGTTCCGGCGCAAATCGGTCCTCGAACTCGATGTAGCGATTGCTGTAACACCAGGAACAGGCCGCGTGCGTCTCCGGAGAAAGGGTCCGCGGATCTGCGTGCCGACGACGCAGGTCGAGCCACTCGGGGCCGTTCCAAATTTCCTCGAAAGTCCGCTCATGAAGCGAACCCATCAGATGATCGTCGAGGTCCGGACCAATGAGATGGTCACAATATCCGACCCGGCCATCATAAGAAAAATGCGCGTACGACCATACATGCACACAGGATGGCACGGTTGCGGGATTTGCAGGCCGCGATCCAAGGCGCGTGCTGAGGGTCACTTCGACGCCTAAGCCACTAGCTCGCCGCTCGAGCGCGGCAAGAGCCTCGTCTACCTCATGATCGAAACCTTCCAACGCAAGTGGGGATTCAATAGGAGCCGAAACGCCGCTTAGCGCGATCCTTCGGACGCCGACAGACGCCGCAAGATCGGCAAGGTCAGGGAGCTGCTCAAGGGCGGGGCGTTGCACCGTGCAGATCAACCCAATTCGATCGGTGGAGCCCCACCGTGTCCGATAGGCTTCGCAGAGCTGCTCCAAATTCTTCGTGACAAGCTCGAGGCGCCCATTTCGCCTCAAGTGAGCGAAGATTGTTGAATCCGCGGTATCAACCGATACTCCCAAATGCGCATGATGTTGGGCGAGCATTTCGATCGCACCGTCACGTCGAAACGATAGATTGGTGACGAAACGGATTTCAGCTCCAGCATCGCTCGCTATTCTAACACGCTCGTGAATGTCCGGCAGAAGAAGGCTTTCCCCCCATCCGCGTAGATCTATCAGGTCGGCAGTATCGAACAGCTCATTAGCAATTTTATTGAATGTATCTGTCGACATCTTGCGCTGTTTGTACACCGCAACATCATCCCTACACATCGGACATCGAAGATTGCAACCTTGTGTTAGCTCCACGATTAGGAATCGCGGCCGACTCTGGAGCACGTTCTGGCGCGCTCGATACTCACGCAAATTGAGCTCTGCATTGGCCTGACGAAGCGACATTCGAATTCCCTTGCGGCCATCAGCGACAGCGCCTCCGAAACATTAGATATCACTAGATTTTCGGGCGCAACCATACACTTCGTTACACTTAAATCGCACAATCTACCAACGCCGAGATGGAATGAGCAAGCGCCGCGACATCGGCGCCGCGCATAATAGATTGATGGTCGCCCGAAATTTCGACGCGCTCGAGCCCGCGATCCGAAACGGTCATCCAATAGTCGGCGGCGGATATGGAATCGCCCGTCGCCGGATTGGTGATCTTACTTGCCGATGCGGTGATATGGACCAGGCGTTGTCCAGATGACGTTGGCCGATACGTTCCAATTGCGCGCGCCAGCCCTTGAATGCAGGCGAAGCGTACGCGGAGTTCTTCAACGGAGAGTTCTGGCGGCGGACGTCCGGTTGTATCGCGATATGACTTCGATCTGATCGCAGACCCGATCTGAGAAAGGCGCTCGTCGTGCGACAACGTCCAGAACTCGTCATTGCCGAAGATATCTTCGACATTTTCCTCGCCAAGGTGGATGTAGGCAAACCACATCCACTGGACCTTGAGGTCGTGGTCGAGATCGGGGTGCGG
>JAEXKM010000127.1 GCA_023445705.1 Pseudomonadota bacterium | reverse complement strand
TCCTTCAGGATGAAGTTGATGACCCCGGCAATGGCGTCGGAGCCATACTGCGCGGCCGCGCCGTCGCGGAGCACCTCGACCGACTTCAGTGCGATCGACGGGATCACAGCGGCGTCGGCGGACTGCGAGCCGGTGCCGCTGACGCCGACGCTGGCCGACTTGTGCCGGCGCTTGGAGTTCATGAGCAGCAGCGTCTTGTCGGCCGAGAGACCCCGGAGCGACGGCGCGCGAATGAAGGTGTTCGAGGTTGAGTTGGCCGACCGCGGCACTGAATAGGACGGGATCAGGGTCGTGAGCGTGTTGAGGGTGTCGGTCTGGGTGGCGGTCTTCAGCGCCTGCTCGTTGAAGACGTCCACCGGCACCGGAGTGTCCTGGACCACCCGCGGCTTGCCGCGCATGCCCGTGACGATGACTTCGCCGACCTCTTGGCCATAGGCGTGAGTGGCGGTGAGCATCGCCAGCGGAAATACGGTTGAGAGAAGTCGCGCGGTGCGACGATCGGCTGTCATCGAGTTCATCCCCATCTCGAATGCGAACAGAAAGGCTCCGGACCTCGGAGGTATTTTTTCCTCCGTTTATGCCCCAGTCCGGAATGTTTTCCCGATATGACAAGCGTATCACGACTTAGCGAAGCAACTAGTGCCCAAGTGATTGCCGGAACCACCCAGGCTCAAATTCGACAAGTTCTTCCGAAAACGCCGTTCCACGCAGTAAAAGCTACCGCCGATGGGCACGAAATTTCTCTAGAAGACTGCTCGCCAAAGCAGTGCGAAATGGTTCTCAATTTGGGTAGAAATGACCCACGAGAACAACCGGCCGTCGAGTTGATCGAGGGCCGGTTGGACTGTAGCGCGGTACGTGGCGGCGATCGTCAGATCGGCGTGTTGGCCAGCATCTTCACCGGCGCGTGACTGCGCGCGATCGGGCTCTTGATAACGATGTACGAGAAGTACTTCGCCACCCCGATGTTGCGTTCGAGGATCTTCTCGATGACGTCCTGATAGTGCGCCACGTTCCGCACGTAGAACTTCAGCATGTAGTCGAAGCCGCCGCTGACCAGATGGCAGTCGACGATCTCCTCGATGTCGCCGATGCCCTGCTCGAACTTCATGAAGTCGGGCAGACGGTGGTCGCTCAGGGTCACCGAGGCGAACACGATCTGCACTGAGCCAAGCTTGGCCAGGTTGATGGAGGCTCCGTATCCGGTGATGAAGCCTCCGTCCTCCAGCCGCTTCACGCGCGCCAGGCACGGGCTCGCGGAAAGCCCCACCCGATCGGCCAACTGAGAGTTCGTCATCCGGCCGCTCTTCTGGAGCTCGGCCAGGATGTTGATGTCGATACGATCGAGTTTAGGGGGCTTGTACATGGCGTTCGAACTGTAATGGTCAGGCGTATCCGGCGCGCAGCTCCTCTTGGTGGGCTTTGACCAGATCAGCCATCGAGGTGAAGCGGAAATTATAGGCCGGCGTATCTCCCGGAGGCATGGTCGCGCCGAATCCCTCGTCGGTGTAGCGGCGGTGAATCCAGCAGCCGGCCAGCCCGTGGCGATTGGCGGGCGCGTGATCATGGAACAGGCTTTCGGCGGTGTGAAGCACATCTGACTTCTGCAGGCCAAGGTCGCCTATGTGGCTCAACATGTACGCGAAATTGGCGTCGGCGGGCTTGTAGCTGCCGATGTCTTCAGCGGTGTAGATGGCGTCGAAAGACACCGCCAATTTCTGATTGCTGTGCGCGAACGTGCGGTTGTCCACGTTCGAGAGAATGATGAGCTTGAAGTACTTCTTGAGGTACTGCAGCGCGCCCGGGGAGTCCGGGAAAGCAGGCCAATTGCGGACCGAAAGGCCGTAGGCCTCGCACTCGTCAACGCTGACGATGACGCCCCACTCCTCGGCCAGGCGCTTGTAGACCACCGGCAGAAGATCCCGGTAGAGCCGGGTCGGCGTCTGGGCCTGTTGCTGGGACTCGTGCCGCGCGTGCGCCTCGAGGATTTCGTTGCGGCTGAGGGGACGATTGGCGCGCTCCACCAGGGAGGACAGCGCATCGACCATCCCCGACTCCCAGTCGATCAACGTGCCGTAGCAGTCGAACGTGAGGGCCTTGAAGTCAGTCAATCGCATTCCGGATCTCCTTGATGTCCAGCGTGTCGTCGAGGGTGCGCTCGAAGCGCTCGACGATAAGATCGATCTCGTCCCGGGTGCAGCAGAGCGGCGGCGCAAAGCCGGCCACGCCATCCGTGAAGGCCCGGAAGATCAGGCGGTTCTCATAGCCCTTGGCGGCCAGAAGCTCAGGCAGTTTCAGCGCCGGGTCGGGCTTGGTCTTGTTGCGCTTGCTGGTGACGAGCTCGACCCCGGCCAGCAGGCCGCGCGCCCGGACATCGCCCACCAGCGGGTGGTCCGCCAGGCCCGCCAGGCGCTCGCAGAAATAGGCGCCGACCTCCTGGCCGTTCTCCAGGATGCCGCCTTCGGTGTAGAGGCGCAGGACCTCCAGCCCGACCGCGGCGCTGACCGGGTGACCGGAGTAGGTCAGGCCATGGCCGATCGCGGTCCCCTTCGGCGCGTTGTCCGCGATCTCCCGATAAAAACGCTCGGAAAGCATGACCGCGCCCATCGGGCTGTATCCGGCGGTCAGCCCCTTGGCGATGGTCATCAGGTCGGGAACCACCGCCTCGTGCTCGCAGCCGAACAGCGGGCCGGTGCGGCCAAAGCCAGTGATCACCTCGTCGGCGATGAACAGAAGGCCAAGCTCGCGGCAGGTCTCACGCATGGCCGCCAGCCATCCCATCGGCGGAACGATCACGCCCGCCGAACCCTGGATCGGCTCGCAGAAAAAGGCCGCCACCTTGTCGGCGCCCAGTTCCTCCACTTTCGCCCGCAGGGCCGCGACGGAGTCGGCGATGATCGCCGCGTCGTCCCCCTGGTGCGGGCTGCGGTACGGATAGGCCGCCGGGATATGATGCTGCGTCGGCAGCGGCACGTCGAAATTCAGGTGGAACGCCGACAGGCCGGTCACCCCCGACCCGGTGCTGGACGAGCCGTGGTAGCCCTTGTCCAGGGCGATGATGTGCTTCTTCTCTGGCCGTCCCGTCACATTGGAGTGGTAGCGGACGAAACGCAGCGCGCTGTCCACGGCGTCGGAGCCGCCAAGGGTGAAGAAGACGTGGTTGAGGTCGCCGGGCGCCAGTTCGGCCAACCGCGCAGCCAGCAGGATCGCCGGCTCGCTGCCGAAGCTGAAATATCCGGTCGCATAAGGCAGCCGCGCCATCTGCTCGGCGGCGGCGTCGACGATGCTCTGACGGCCATAGCCGACGTTCACGCACCACAGCCCCGCAAAGGCGTCCAGCAGGGTCCGACCCTCCCGATCCGTCAGATAGACCCCCTGCGCGGAATTGATGACCGTCACCCCTCGCTGCTCATGCCCGACCCAGGAGGTCACGGGATGGATCAGATGGTCGCGATCGAGTTCGATGAGGGAGTTGGTGGGCATCCGCAGTCCTTGCTCTATGGCGGAAGACTAGGCGGGCGCCGCCCGCCGGAGTGTTCGTTTTGAAAGGTTCGGCGCGCGGGCTGTGTCGTTTGCGGTGAAGCCACAGCAGATTCTGCTTCGCGCGCCGAAGGCCTTCAGCCGATGGCCTCGGCCACCGCCCTGCCGCACGTTTCCAGGCTCGCCTGGCCGCCCAGATCACGGGTCCGCAGGGTCGGTTCGGCCAGTGTGCGCTCGATGCCGCCAACGATGGCGGCGGCGGCCTCGGCCTCGCCCAGGTGGTCCAGCATCATGGCCGCCGACCAGATCTGGCCGATCGGATTGGCGATCCCCTGCCCGGCGATATCGGGCGCTGATCCGTGTACCGGCTCGAAAACCGACGGGATCGAGCGGTCGGGATTGATGTTGCCGCAGGGGGCGATGCCGATGGTGCCGGTGCAGGCCGGGCCCAGGTCCGACAAGATGTCGCCGAACAGGTTGGAGGCCACCACCACGTCGAAACGCTGGGGGTTCATGACGAACTGCGCGGCCAGAATGTCGATGTGGTACTTGTCGGTGGAGACGTCGGGATAGGCCTTGGCCATCTCTTCCACGCGAGCGTCCCACCAGGGCATGGTTATGGCGATGCCGTTGGATTTGGTGGCCGAGGTCAGCTTGCGACGCGGCCGCTTCTGCGCCAGCTCGAATGCGTACTTCAGGATGCGCTCGGTGCCCAGGCGGGTCATCACCGTCTCCTGCAGCACGAACTCCCGCGGCGTGCCAGGGAAGGCCACGCCGCCGATCGCCGAGTATTCGCCCTCGGTGTTCTCGCGCACGATCATCATGTCGATGTCGCCCGGCTCCCGGCCCGCCAGCGGACAGGGCACCCCCTGCATCAGCCGCGCTGGGCGCAGGTTCACATAGAGATCGTACTCCCGCCGAAACTGGATCAGCGATCCCCACAGCGAGATGTGGTCAGGCACGGTCTCGGGCCAGCCGACGGCGCCGAAGAAGATCGCATCGACGTCGCCGATCTGCGCCTTCCAGTCCTCGGGCATCATCGCGCCGTGCCTGGCGTAGTAGTCGCAGTTGGCGAAGTCGTGCCACTCCTGCTTCACCTCGAACCCGTAGGCCTTGGCGGCGGCCTCGAGCGCGCGCACCCCTTGGGGCACGACCTCCTGGCCGATGCCGTCGCCGGGGATGACCGCGATGCGGTAACTGCGGTTGCCGTTCATGCTGAGCTTGCTCCTGTCGCTCAGAGCCTCAGGCCGCCCCAGTGGAACGCCTTGGTCTCCAGATATTCCTCGATGCCTTCACGCCCGCCCTCGCGGCCGAGGCCGGACTGCTTCACCCCGCCGAACGGGGCCATCTCCATCGCGATCGAGCCGGTGTTCAGCGCGACCATGCCGAAGTCCAGCTGCTCGGCGACGCGCCAGGCCCGGTCGATGTCGCGCGTGTAGAAGTAGCTGGCGAGCCCGAAGGGCGTGGCGTTGGCCATCGCCACCGCCTGCGCCTCCGTCTCGAAGACGAAAACCGGCGCCAGCGGGCCAAAGGTCTCCTCCTGGGCCAGGCGCATCTCTGCAGTCGCCCCCGTCAGGACAGTGGGCCGCGAGAACCTCGCCGGGTCGAATTCCCCGCTCGTCTCGCCCACGATCCGCGCCCCGCCGGCCAGCGCGTCGTTCAGATGATCGTCGACCTTGGCGACGGCGGCGGCGTTGATCAGCGGCCCGATGGTCGCCCCTTCCGCAAAGCCGTCGCCGACCTTTAGTGCGCGGACGGCCGCGACCAAGGCGGCGACGAAGGCGTCGTGCACGCCCGCCTGCACCAGGATGCGGTTGGCGCAGACGCAGGTCTGGCCCGCATTGCGGAACTTGCTGGCCATGACCCCCTCGACGGCCAGGGCCACGTCGGCGTCATCGAAGACGATGAACGGCGCGTTGCCGCCGAGCTCCAGGCTGAGCTTCTTGATCTGGTCGGCGCACTGCCGCAT
>JAEXKM010000108.1 GCA_023445705.1 Pseudomonadota bacterium | reverse complement strand
CCTTGGGCAAGGCGCTCGGCCTTTCAGGATTCAGGCGCCGGAGGAGATCATGCCGACCTTTAGGTCCGTGGCCGTGTACACGCAGGCGTCGTCGGCGAACAACCGGCCGTTGGCGACGCCCATGCCGAGCTTGCCCCGCCGGACCTGACGCAGGCTGACGTCATAGCGCACGAGCTTGGTCTGCGGAGTGATGTGGCCGCGGAAGGACACCTCGCCCACGCCCAAGGCCCGCCCCTTGCCCGGCGATCCGGACCAGCCGAGCCAGTAGCCGATGACCTGCCACATGGCGTCGAGGCCAAGACAGCCCGGCATCACGGGATCGCCGATGAAGTGGCAGGCGAAGAACCAGAGGTCCGGGGTGATATCGAGTTCGGCGACGACGCGGCCCTTGCCGAAGTCGCCTCCGTCGAGGGTGATCTCGGTGATCCGGTCCATCATCAGCATCGGCGGCGCCGGGAGCTGCGCATTGCCTGGACCGAAATAGCCGCCCAGGCCGGACTGAAGGAGATCGTCCTTGGTGTAACTGGATTTCGGGGTGTGGAAGTCGTGGGGGTTCGCCATGGCGATGCGCCCTTTCCTTGGCTGTCGGAAGACGGGCGGCAGAAGCCCCGCCAACTCCAGCGCTCAGGTTGGCGCGAACAGCCTAGCTTTTCAACGCCAGGGCGAACGACGCAAAGGCCGACGCTCCCGCGAGGGGCGGAGTTGTCGCATCTAATTCAAGTGTCATCCCGGTTTCGGCTATTGGCCGAAGACCGGGACCCATACGCACCGATCCAGCAGGACATGGCGACGGCTCGCGCCCGGATTTCCAGCGCTAGCGCGTATGGGTCCCGGACAGCCGCTTCGCGACTTCCGGGATGACACTGAAGGAGAGGGTCGACTTATGCGATCGCGCTCCCCCGGGTGGGGAGGCTTCCGTTGCGATTTTCATGGAAAGGCTTGGTGGGTGTACAAGGATTCGAACCTTGGACCCGCTGATTAAGAGTCAGCTGCTCTACCAACTGAGCTATACACCCGAAGCCCTTGCGCCCTAAGGCGTTTCGGCTTTCCCGAGCCAGAACCGACAAGCCGTTTTCACGGTGATTTCGCCGGCCCCCGCTGGGGAGGCGTTCTACTAGCCGCCCTTCCCCAGCTTTGCAAGCACGCTTTTGCGCTTTCGTGACAGGCCCTCAGGAGCCCGGACGGAGGACGCGAGCGCGCTGCGGCATGCTGCCATTTCCTGTCATCAGGCGCGTTATGGTCGGAGCGCAAAAGGAGCTCCTAGCCATGTCCCTCACCGCCTCCTGCCACTGCGGCGCCGTGAAGCTGGAACTGCCGCATCCACCGGCCTCAGCGAAGGAATGCAACTGCAGCTTCTGCGCCCGGACCGGCGCGGTCTGGGGATATTACCCGCAGGGCGAGATCAAGGTGCTGTCTGCCGAGGAGGACCGCGTCTACTCGGCCACGGGCATGAACCTTCACCACTTCTGCGGCCGGTGCGGGATGCAGACCTGGGGCGACTCGCCGGACTGGGCCTCGGCCTACGAGATGGACGGAACGCCGAAGGACGGGTTCGAGCCCGGGACCGTTCCCACCGCGCGGATCCACGGCGTGAACCTGCGCCTGATCGACGATCTCGACTGGTCGAGCGTCGAGGTCGAGCAGGTCGACGGCCGCCACAACTGGTAGCTCAAGCTTGAGCCTGGACTGCCCCAGGCCCATTTTCGACATCCAGTCGGAAGGGGCGCGTCGGCCTCGGCTTTTCGGGACGGGCCAATGACCGCCTTCCACCACCTGCTCGCCAACAACCTCGTTGCGAACGTGACGAACTACACCGTGTGGTTCGCAGTGACCTTCTGGATCTATCTGGAAACCAAGTCCGTCTTCGCCACCGGGATGATCGCGGGGATCTACCTGGTGCTGACCGCCGGCCTGGCGATCTGGTTCGGAAGCCTGGTCGACCACCACCGGAAGAAGCTGGTGATGCTGGGGTCCAGCGCGGCGTCCTTCGTGCTGTACGCCCTGGCGCTCGCCGTCCACCAGGCCGCGCCCGAGGGGAGCCTGAAGAACATCGCCGGCGCGCCGCTGTGGACGCTGGTGGGCCTGGCCATGCTGGGCGTCATCGCCGGCAACGTGCGCAGCATCGCCCTGCCTACACTGGTCACGGCCCTGGTCGCCGAGGACCGGCGCGACCGGGCGAACGGTCTGGTCGGCATGGTCACGGGGATCGGCTTTCTGACCACCTCGGTGATCAGCGGCTTCCTGGTGGCCCAGGGCGGCATGACCTACACCCTGATCTTCGCCCTGGCGCTGACCATCGCGGCCTTCCTGCACCTGCTGCTGGTGCGCGTGGACGAGCCAGCGCCGCAGGCGACCCACGACGAGGCCAAGCGCATCGATATCGCGGGCACCCTGCGCGTGGTTCTGGCGACGCCCGGCCTTTTCGCGCTGATCCTGTTCGCCGCGTTCAACAACCTCTTGGGCGGGGTCTTCATGGCGTTGATGGACGCATATGGACTGTCGCTGATGGAGGTGCAGCAGTGGGGCCTGCTGTGGGGGTTCGTCTCGTGCGCCTTCATCCTCAGCGGGATCGTCATCTCGCGCACCGGCCTGGGACAGAACCCGTTGCGCACGCTGCTGCTGGCGAACCTGATCAGCTGGCTGGCGAGCTGCTTCTTCACCCTGCAGCCTTCGATCACCCTGCTGACCATCGGCTGCTTCATCTGGCTGTTCCTTGGCCCCTATGCCGAGGCGTCCGAACAGACGCTGCTGCAGCGGGTGGTGCCGTTCGAGCGTCAGGGGCGGGTCTTCGGCTTCGCCCAGTCGATCGAGCAGGCGGCCTCACCGCTGACGGCGTTCCTGATCGGGCCGTTGACCCAGTTCCTGGTGATACCGTTCATGACCACCGGGGCCGGCGCGGACCTGATCGGCGACTGGTTCGGCCGCGGTCCGGACCGTGGCATTGCCCTCGTCTTCACCCTGGCAGGCGCGGTTGGCGTGATCGCGACCATCGTCGCCTTCAACTCGAAATACTACGGCCAGCTGACGCGGGCCTATGCAGCCGCCGCCCCCTCCCCGACGCCGGCCTAAAAAGAAGCCCCGGCCGAGACCGGGGCTTTAGGGAGCGAAACCAGGCGGGGCTAGCGCATGCCGCCCGCAATGACCGAGGCGATGATGCCGGTGGCCAGGGCGGCCATCACGACGTCGCCGTTGTCGGCGCGGTAGTAGGCGTAGCCGCGGGGCGGCGGCGCCCAGCCGTGGCGGCGATAGTCGCTCACGATGTACTGGCGGCTGCGATAGTGGTCGAAGCGCTGGCCACGGGCCCAGCGGCTGTGGCCGTAGGCGTAGCCGCCGCGGCTGTTGTCATAGCGATTGTCGTAGCGGTCGCGATGATCGGGGCGGCCGTCGCGGTCGCGATCGTAGCCGCGCTCGACATAGTTCGGACGCCCATCACGGTCACGATCGCCGTAGGGGCCGCCGCGGCCGCTGTAAGGCTGGGCGGAGGCCGCGAAGCCGGTCAGCGTCATGGCGGCTGCAGCGGCGATCAGGATGGCCTTCTTCATGTCGTGTCTCCTCAGGTTGAGGCGACCCTAGCCCCCGCCGTCTGAACGCGATCGCGGGCGCCCTCTTCATCTGCCGTTCACCCGGTCAAATTGAGCAACGGAACGGAAAGCGCGCCCAGATTGCAGAGCCTGGACGCTCTACCACCGCCGCTGCAGTGCGCTAAGCTCGCCGGCAAAAGATCGGAGGACGGGATGAGCGAGACGATCCGTGCAGCGCTGAAGACGGGGCTGAAGGAAAGCGGCCTGCCGGGCGTGGCGATAGCGGCGATCACGCCGGGCGGCGAGACCGTCAACTTCGCGGTCGGCGCGCCAGGCCTGGACGCCAAGGCGCCGCTGACGCCTGATGCGGTGTTCTGGATCGCGTCCATGACCAAGGCCATCACCGCCCTAACGGCGCTGCAGCTCGTGGAGGCGGGCAAGCTCAGCCTGGACGAGCCCGTCGGAAAGTGGCTGCCCGGATTGGCCGATCCGCAGGTGCTGGAGGGCTTCGCCGAAGACGGGGCGCCGCGGCTGCGGCCGGCGCGCGGGCCGATCACGCTGCGTAGCCTCCTCACCCACACGAGCGGCTTTGGATATGACTTCGCAAGCCCCGACCTCGCGCGCTGGCTGTCGCACACGGGATCCAACACCCTAGGGGCCACCGCCCCGGGGGGCCTGCCGCTGTTGTTCGATCCGGGGGAGAAGTGGGCCTATGGGCATGGCATCGATTTCGTGGGCCTGCTGATCGAGGCCGTGACCGGCAAGGAACTGGATGCGGTGTTCGCCGAGCAGGTGTTCGGGCCGCTGGGCATGAAGGACACCGGCCTGGCGCTGTCGCCTGCTCAGCGGGAAAGGCTGGCGCCGATGCACATGCGTCTGCCGGACGGCGGGCTGGCGCCCCTGCCCTTCGCCCTGCCCGAGCCGCCCCACTTTCAGATGGGCGGAGGCGGCCTCTATTCGACCGCGGCGGACTATCTGCGCTTTCTGACCGCCCTGCGAGACCCCGCACAAGGCCTGCTCTCGCGCGAGCTCATGACCCTGCTGCTGACCAGCCAGCTCAGCGAACCGCGACCCGGGGTCCTTAAGAGCTCGGCGCCGCACCTGGCCCGCGACTTCGACGCTTTTCCGGGCCAGCCGACTGGCTGGAGCCTGGGCTTCCTGGTGAATCTGGAGCCGGGGCCGGCCGGGCGCTCGGCCGGCAGCCTGTCATGGGCCGGCCTCAGCAACTGCTACTACTGGCTGGACCTGGAGCGCGGGGTGGCCGGCGTGATGCTGGCGCAGCTGCTGCCCTTCGCCGATCCGGCGGCGCTGGCCCTGTTCGATCGGTTCGAGCGGGCCGTCTACGCGAGCTGACTTACTCGGCCGCGAGCGGCGCCTGGCCCTGGGCTCGGGCGGGGACCGGCAAGGCGCCGCCGGCCGCGCGGGCCCTGGCCTCACCGGCGCGGATCTCGCGCATCAGGTCGTGGACATAGATGCCGAAGTCGACCTGGATCGTGTGGCGTGCGGCCTTGTAGTACGGCCCCAGATGCAGCTCCTCGTCGGCCTTGATGACCCGCTCCATCTCGGCCGGCGGCGGCGGGCGATAGGCGCCGGTCAGGTAGGCGCCCGCCAGCTTGGCCTGCTGCTCGGCGAAGTTCACCAGGGTCGGCAGCGGCTGGGCCAAACCCATGAAGAACAGGTTGGGGACGCCCGGCTGCATCATCCGCTTGAACAGCGGGAAGCGGTTCTCGGCGTCGGGGGACAGGGCCGGGTCCTTGAAGAACGGGAAGCTGATCCGATAGCCCGTCGCATAGACGATGGCGTCGACGTCCTCGACGCTGCCGTCCTCGAAACGGACCTGACGGCCCATGAGTTCGGCGATGTTGGGCTTGAACTTCACGTCGCCGCAGCCGGCGCGGGTGAGGAATTCGCCGGAGACCGAGGGGTGCGCCTCGAGCGGCTCATGGTCCGGCTTGGGCAGGCCATAGTCCTCCATCCGACCGACGGCGCGCTTGATCTTGGCCCGCGCCAGGGCGAGGCCGAGCTTGCGCGGCATCCAGTGGGGCATGGAGGCCTTATCGGCCACGCGGCCCTCCATGTACTTGGGCAGCACCCAGACGCCGCGGCGCGCGGCGACCCACAGGTTCTTGGCGATCGGCCGCTGGGACAGCTCCGAGGCGATATCCATCGCCGAGTTGCCCATGCCGACCACGACGATGTTCTTGCCGCGCATGTCGACCGGATCGAACGGGCCGCGATAATCGTGAGCGTGGAAGGCCGGCCCGTCGAACGTGCCGGGATATTCCGGGCTGCGCGCATCCCAATGGTGGCCGTTGCAGACAAAGAGCACGTCGTAGATGCGCGTCTCGCCGGTCGAGAGCGTCACCGCCCACAGGCCGTCCGCGGTGCGCTCGGCCAGCTCGACCCTGGTGTTGAAGGTGATGCGGGGCCGCAGGCCGAAGTGGTCCACATAGTCGTGGAAATACTTCAGAAGCTGGGCGTGATGGGGAAAGTCCGGCCAGTCGGCGGGGACCGGATAGTCCTCGAACGCCAGGCGCCACTTGGACGTATCGATGTGGAGGCTTTCGTAGCAGGCCGACAGGCCGTTCGGGTTCTTGAAGTACCAGTTGCCGCCGATGTCATCAGACATCTCGAAGCAATCGAACGGGACGCCCAGGTCCTGCAGTCGCTTGGCGGTGGTGAAGCCGGAGCAGCCGGCCCCGATGATGCATGCCTTCGGCAGGTCGTTCGCCACGCTTCCCTCCTTCACGCCTGGTCTTGCGCCAGATCTGTGGGGGGAGGATGAACTCTGACCGCGGCCAGCGAAAGCCCGACGTCGCGTCAGGCGCCTTCGGCTGCGAATCCAGCGGCGAGTTCGCGCAAGTGGCCGGGACCAGGATCGTCCGCGTCGAGCATCTGCAACAGCGCATCGCGCAGGACCGCCAGTTCGCCCATCTTGCGCTCGATATCGTCCAGGCGGCGGCGCGCGACATAGACCGCCTCGTCCACGTCGAGCTTGGCGTCCGCCAGGTCGACCAGGGAGCGGATCTGCTCGATCGTGAAGCCGGCGAAGCGCGCCTGATGGACGAAGGTGAGGCGCCGGCGATGCGCCTGGTCATAGATTCGATAGTGGCCGCGACTGCGGGCCGGCCGGTCCATCAGGCCCTGCCGCTCATATTGGCGAATAACGTCGGTCGCCACGCCGGTGGCGAGGGACAGTTCGCCGATGGAAAGCAACGGGCCGTACATACCGTCCTCTGCGGCCACAGAGCTAGGGACGTAACGTCCTTCGAAAACGCAGCCTAAGATACCAACGATATGATCTGCTTAATGTCGCTCTGCGCGACCACAAAGTGACGAAGTATTTCTGGCGCTTTATGACAAAACGTTGCTGCGC
>JAEXKM010000008.1 GCA_023445705.1 Pseudomonadota bacterium | reverse complement strand
GCGCCGGAGTCATACTGGGCCTGGGTCATGCCGAAGGCGCAGTTGGTGACTGGCTGGCCCGAGGCGATCTTGTCTTCGAACTTGTTGTCGAAGACCGTTAGGTTGGCGGTGAAGCCGTTGAGGTTGTCGTAGTAGACGCCGACCTCGGCGCTGGTGC
The DNA here is from genome assembly GCA_023445705.1 of Pseudomonadota bacterium. Taxonomy (GTDB): domain Bacteria; phylum Pseudomonadota; class Alphaproteobacteria; order Caulobacterales; family Caulobacteraceae; genus Phenylobacterium. Next base: position 6,315 of record JAEXKM010000008.1, on the reverse strand, counting down.
TCGTCTCGGGCGTCAGGGTTGGCGTGCCGATCAGCGGCAGCCGGCCTTGCTGGCCAAAGCCGTTGATGCCGGGAGCGAGTTGCTCAAGCCGCGGGGTCTTGAAGCCCTGGCTGACCCCGCCCTTCACCGTCCAGCTCTCATTGGCGTTCCAGACCAGATAGGCGCGCGGGCTGAAGTGGCCGCCGAACACGCTGTGATCGTCATGCCGGGCGCCGACCGTCAGCGCCAGCTCGTCGGTGAACCGCCACTCATCCTCGGCGTAGAGCGCCCACTGCTTGAACTCGAAGCGCTGGGGAGCCACCCCGTCGACCATCTCGGCGTCCCAGTACTGGCCGCCCACCGTGAAGGTGTGGTTGCGCCAGCGCGAGTAGAGCTTGCTGTCGAAGATGGTGTTGGTCGATTCCAGCTCGCGCGGCCCGCCGGCGCCGGCGACGCCGTTCGGAATGATCCGTCCCTTGGTCTCGGTGATCCCCCGCGAGAGGTTGCTTTCCAGCACCCCGAACGGCAGGCGCCAGTTGTGCGCCAGCACGTATTGCTGGCGATTGAACTCCAGGGCGTCGGCGTAACCCCCGGCCGTGGTATTGGTCCCCATCTGACCATTGGAGTTGTCGTACCACTGGGTCCCGATGTCGGCCTCAAGCCAGATGTCGTGGTCCTCGTGAGGCGTCCAGCTCAGGCGCGCGCCATAGGCCCGGATCTCGCTCTTGGTCGGGCTGCGTCCGAAGCCGGAGACCGGCTGCTCGATGCCCCCGACGTTCTCGAAGGTAAGCTCGGAGGCTTCACGGTTCGTAAAGCTGCCCCGCAGCGTCAGGCCCAGCAACCCGGGTACGATCGGCCCGCTGGCATAGAGGTTTCCGCCGTAGAGGTTTCCGAACTCGTCGTCGGTCTGCAGGGTGCCGTCGACGGTCACCGAACCGCCCCAGCGCTCTCCGACCTTGCGAGTGATGATGTTCACGACGCCGCCCATGGCGTCCGAGCCGTAGAGCGTCGAAACCGGCCCACGCACGACTTCGATCCGCTCGATCGCGCTGACCGGCGGCAGGAAGCTGGTCGAGGTTTCGCCGAACCCGTTCGGCGTGACGCTGCCGGCGGTGTTCTGGCGCCGGCCGTCGATGAGGATCAGGGTGTAGTCGCTGCCCATCCCGCGGATGTTGATGCTCAGGCCGCCGGTCTTGCCGACCGCCCCGCCCACGTCCACGCCTTCGACCGTCGACAACACCTCGGCCAGATTGGTCGCGCGCATCTGCTCCAGCTCGCTACGCGGGATCACCGTGACGCTCGCGGGCGCCTCGACGATCTTCTGCTCGAAGCCCGCCGCGGTGACCACGACGCCCTCCAGGTCCGTCGCCTCGGCCAGCGCGGCTCCCCCATGAAGGGCGAGGCAGACCCCTGCGCTCGAACTGAGGAGGAGACGCGCGAAACTGGAAGCGGACATGATTTCTCTGGTGAAGCTAGTTGCGATTTAGTCGCACTATCACACCCGTCAGGCCGGACAAACCCGAGCGCCGAAACTTCTCCGCCAGACATTCTTTGTCGCAAAAGGCGGCCGCGATTGGCCCTTGGGGAAACACTTGGCAACAATGGAAGCAGGTGGAGCGAGTCGAGCGCACCAGCCTCGGTTGAACCTTCGCCCGCATATCCGCGTTAGCAACAAGCTGAACAGCAGGGGGATGTCGTCTCATGACCGCGCGCCAATCGCTCAGCGGCGCCCGCTTGGCTGTTCTGGGGCTTTGCTTCGCCGCCGTGACGGTTGCCGGATGCGGCCGCGGCGGCCAGCAGGGGGGAGCCCCTCCCCCCGCCGAAGTCGAAGTCGTCACCACGGCGCCACGCTCGGTCGACGAGGTGGTCGAGCTCCCCGGCCGCGTCGAGGCCGTCCGCACCGCCGAAGTCCGCGCTCGGGTCGACGGCATCGTCGAACGGCGGCTCTATGCCGAGGGCACCGATGTGAAGGCCGGCGCGCCGCTCTTCGCCATCGACCCGCGTGAGATGAAAGCCGCCGAGGCCAGCGCCCGCGCCGCTCTTCAGCGCGCCCAGGCCACGCTCGCGAACGCCCGCAAGGACCTGGCGCGCTACACTCCGCTGGTCGAGCGAAAGGCGATCAGCGCCCAGGAGTTCGACGCGACGCAAGCCGCCGTCAGCCAGGGTGAGGCCGATGTCGCCTCGGCGCAGGCCTCGCTCGATCGCGCCAAGCTCAATCTCAGCTACACCACCGTCACCGCGCCCATCGCCGGCCGGGTCGGCCGCGCCGAAGTTACCGAAGGCGCCCTGGTCAGCGCCACCGAAGCGACGCTCATGACGCGGGTCGAACAGCTCAACCCGAGCTTTGTCCGCTTCTCGCTGCCCAACGCCGAAATCCTGGAGTTGCGGCGCAGGGCCGCCGCCGGCCAGTTCGCCCTGCCCCGCCTCGACCGGGTCGCGGTGACGCTGGTCCTCGAGGACGGCACGACCTACGGCCATGTCGGGCACCTGAACTTCCTGGACCAGGCGGTCGATCCCTCGACCGGGGGCCTCTCCCTGCGCGCCGAGTTCCCCAACCCCGACCGCATCCTGCTGCCCGGCCAGTTCGTCCGCGCGCACCTCACGGGCGCGCCCATCCCCAACGCCATCACCGTTCCGCAGCGCGCGATCCAGCTATCGGGCGAGAACGCCAGCGTCTGGGTGGTCGGGGCCGATGGGACCGTCGCCAGCCGCCCCGTCAAGCTGGGCTCGATGATCGGCGACCAGTTCGTCGTCAGCTCGGGCCTCAAACCGGGCGAGCGCGTGGTGACCGACGGGGTCCAGAAGATCAGGTCCGGGCAGAAGGTCACGATCGCCAAGCCCAAGCCCGCCGCGACCGCCGCACCCAAAGCCGGCCCGCAGTAGGTCGGGAGGCCAGGGGATGAACAGCAGCTTCTTCGCCCATCGACCGGTCTTCGCCTGGGTCATCGCCCTGGGCATCCTTCTGGCGGGCCTCATCGCCCTGCGCAGCCTGCCTATCGAACAATACCCCTCGGTCGCTCCTCCCTCTCTCAGCCTCTCGGTGACCTATCCCGGCGCCGACGCCGCGACCCTCGACCAGAACGTCACCTCGGTCATCGAGAAGGAGATGAACGGCGTGCCGGGCTTCCTCTACATGGAGGCCACCAGCCGCTCGAACGGCAGCGCGCAGCTCACCGTCACCTTCAAGTCCGGCACCGACATCAACGTCGCCCAGATGGAGGTGCAGAACCGGCTCAGCCGGGTCGAGCCGCGCCTGCCCGAGGAGGTCCGACGCCAGGGCGTCCAGATCAACGCCGCCAATTCCGGCTTCCTGATGTTGGTCGCCCTGACCTCCAAGACCGGCCGGACCAGCACCCTGGAACTCGGCAACTTCGCCTCGAACAACGTGGTGGACGAACTGCGGCGCGTGCCCGGCGTCGGCGATGTGCGACTGTTCGGCACCGAGTACGCCATGCGCATCTGGCTCGATCCCCAGAAGCTCGCCGGCTACTCGCTCTCGGCTTCGGAAGTCCTCGCCGCGGTGCAGGAGCAGAACAGTCAGACCGCGGGCGGCAGCCTCGGCGACCAGCCCATCGCCAAGAACAGCCAGCTCAACGCGACGGTCATCACGCAGAACCGCTTCACCACGGCCGAGCAGTTTCGCCAGATCATCCTGCGCGCCAACCCCGACGGCTCGACCATTCACCTCGGAGACGTCGCCCGGGTCGAACTCGGCGCCGACAGCTACCTGACGGGCTCCACGCTCAACGGCAAGTCCATGGCCGGCATGGGCATTCAGCTCACCTCGGGCGCCAACGCCCTGGCCACCGCCGAAGGCGTCCGCGCGCGGCTGAAGGAACTGCAGGGCAGCTTCCCCGAGGACATCTCCTGGACGACGCCCTACGACACCACGCCCTTCATCAGCGCGTCGGTCGAGGAGGTGGTGAAGACCCTGGTCGAGGCCATGACCCTGGTCTTCATCGTCATGTTCCTGTTCCTGCAGAACTGGCGCGCGACCCTCATCCCGACCATCGTGGTGCCCGTGGCCCTGGCCGGCGCCTGCTTCGGCCTGCTGATCTTCAACTACTCGATCAACATTCTCTCTCTGTTCGCCATGGTCGTGGCGATCGGCATCCTCGTCGACGACGCCATCGTGGTCGTCGAGAACGTGGAGCGGATCATGGCCGAGGAAGGCCTGCCCCCACGCGAGGCGACCGTGAAGGCGATGGGCCAGATCACCTCGGCCATTATCGGCATCACCCTGGTGCTGATGACGGTTTTCCTGCCGATGGCGTTCTTCCCCGGCACCTCCGGGGGCATCTACCGGCAGTTTTCGGTCACGCTGGCGTTCTCGATCGGCTTCTCGGCCTTGCTGGCGCTCAGCCTCACCCCGGCCCTCTGCGCCACCCTGCTCAGGCCGCACCGCGCCCATACCGAGGACGCCTCAAAGCCGCAGCACCGGATCTTCGGCCTGCTCGACCGGTTTCTCGGCGGCTTCAACCGCGGCTTCAATAACGTCGCCGACCGCTACCAGGCAGGCGTCGGGCGCATGCTGTCGGCGCCGCTGCGCTGGCTCGCCGTCTTCCTCGTCGCCGTGCTCCTCACCGGCCTGCTCTACACGCGCCTGCCCGGCGGCTTCCTCCCCTCGGAGGATCAGGGCGTTCTGCTGGTGACCATCGACGCCCCACCGGGCGCCACCGCCGCCCGAACCCAGCAGGCCATCGATCAGGCCCGCGCGTTCTTCGAGCAGCAGCCGGAAGTCGCCAACATCGTCATGATCAACGGCTTCAACTTCTTCGGCCAGGGCCAGAACGCGGCCATGGGCTTCATCTCGCTGCACCCGTGGGATCAGCGCCCTGGCGCCGCCCATGGCGTCGAGGCGCTCAGCGGTCGAGCCATGGCCGCCCTCTCGCAGGTCAAGACCGCCAACATCTTCGCATTGAACCCTCCGCCGATCCCAGCGCTCGGCACCTCCAGCGGTTTCAGCATGAAGATCCAGAACCGCGGCGGCGCCGATGCAGCGACCCTCACCGCCGCTCGCGATCAGGTCCTCGCCGAGGCCGCCAAGAGCCCGATCATGGTCGGGGTGCGCGCCGAAGGTCAGCCCGACGCCCCGCAGCTCTATGTGAACATCGACCGCGTCCGCGCCCGGGCGCTGGGCATCAGCATCGGCGACATCAACAACACGCTCTCGATCGCACTCGCCTCGTCCTACGCCAACGACTTCAGCTACAGCGGCAACATCCTGCGGGTCCTGATCCAGGCGTCGGCCGAACAGCGCATGACGCCCAGCGACATCCTCAACCTGCAGGTCCGCAATTCGAACGGCGAGATGGTCCCCTTCTCGGCCTTCACCAGCACCGAGTGGCAGGCCGGCCCGCCTCAGCTCCAGCGCTACAACGGCTATCCCTCGCTGACCGTGTCCGGGGCCGCCGCACCCGGCAAATCCAGTGGCGCGGCGCTCGACGAGATGGAGGCCATCGCCAAGCGCGTCCTTCCCACCGGTTTCGGCTACGAATGGACCGGCATCGCCTTCGAAGAGAGGCAGGCCGGCGCCCAGGTGGCGATGCTGCTGGCCCTCTCGCTGCTGATCGTCTTCCTGGTGCTCGCCGCACTCTACGAAAGCTGGCCGATCCCGCTTTCGGTGCTGTTGGGCGTGCCGGTCGGGGTGATGGGTGCGGTGCTCTTCACCCTGCTGCGCGGCCTCTCGGCGGACATCTATTTCAACGTCGGCCTGATCACGATCATCGGCCTCTCCGCCAAGAACGCCATCCTCATCGTCGAGTTCGCCATCGAGCAGGAGGAGGCCGGCAAGTCGACGCGGGAGGCGATACTTCAGGCCGCGCGCCTGCGCCTGCGGCCGATCGTGATGACCTCTCTCGCCTTCATCCTCGGCATGGTGCCGCTGTTCATCGCCACGGGCGCCGGGGCTTCCAGCCGCCAGGCCGTGGGAACCGGCGTGATCGGCGGCATGATCGCCGTCACTCTGCTCGGCGTCTTCCTGACGCCGGTCTTCTACCTCTCCGCCAGGCGCTGGCTCACCCGCGGCAAGCTGCACAGCGGCCCGCCGCCGGAGGAGACGCCCCATGCGTAGCTGGGCCGTTCTCCTGGCCGCCGCCCTCGCCGGCTGCTCGCTCGCTCCGACCTATGAGCAGCCTGTCCCACCGGTGGCGCAAACCTTCCCGCGGGCCGAGAATCCGCCCGACGGGCTTAAGGCCGCCCAGATTTCCTGGCGCGATTTCTTCGAAGATCAGCGGCTCGAAGTGGTCATTGACGCCGCCCTGGCGCGCAACCGTGATTTGGCCGTCGCGGTGGCGCAGATCGAGCAGGCCCGCGCCCAGTACCGCATCGAGCGGT
>JAEXKM010000004.1 GCA_023445705.1 Pseudomonadota bacterium | reverse complement strand
GTCCAACAGTACGCATGGTCACCAGGGGATCGGCGTGAGGATCAGAGCGCGGCCTTGATCGCGCCCACCACCTCGTCGTCGAGGGGTTCGGTGCGGGGGCCAAAAGCCTGGATCAGCTTGCCGTCCTTGCCGACCAGTATCTTGTGGAAATTCCAGACCGGCTCGGCCGGCTCGCCCAGAACTTCCTTGGCCCACTTGTAGAACGGGTGGGCGGTTTCGCCCTTCACGTCGGTCTTGGCGGTCAGCGGAAAATCGACGCTGAAGCGGGTCTCGCAGAAGTCCTTGATCTCGGCCTCGGTGCCCGGCTCCTGACCGGCGAACTGGTTGCAGGGCACGCCCAGCACCACCAGCCCCTGATCCTTGTAGTCCGAGTAGAGCTTTTCCAGCCCCTCGTACTGGGGGGTCAGGCCGCACTGCGAGGCGGTGTTGACCACCAGCACGACCTTGTCGCGATAGGTCTCGAGCGGCAGGTGACCGCCCTCGATGGTGTGGAACTCGAAGTCATAAGCGAACTTGGTCATGGCCGTGCTCCACCGATCGATCCGACGAACCTAGCGCTGCTAACCTTGATCCTCCAAGGCCCGTTCCACCGCCAGGGCCAGATCGAGGGCTCGGGTGGCCTCGGAGGCGGTCACGATCGGGCGAGGCGACTCGCCACGAACCGCCGCAAGGAAGCCCTCGACGCTGGTCGCCAGGGTGTCCTTCACCGCCGGCGCGTCGGCGTAGTCAGGATTGAGCGGATAGCCAGTGGTGTTGCGGAAGGCGCGGCTGATGAAGTCGATCTCCACCTCGCCGGACGGATAGACCAGCTTCATCGTGCGTTTGCGCTCGGGCGCCATGCGCGAGGCGTCGAAAATGGCGGTAAAGCCGTCGTCGAAGGTCACCTCGGCCTTGGCGCGGTCCCAGCCGCCGGAATAGTCCACGGCCCCCTCCCCCTCGACGGCCAGAGGTTCGGCGGCCGACAGCGAAAGGGCCAGGTCGAGATCGTGGATCATCAGGTCAAGAACGACCGAGACATCCAGGCTGCGCTCGGACGGCGCGCCGTGGCGGACGGCTTCGAGCAGCAAGGGCTGCTCGGGAATGTCGAACAGGCCCATGGCCTGGAACACGACGCGCTCCTGATGGCCGCAGGCGACCACGAGGTTCTGCCTTGCCGCCTCGGCCATGATGCGATCGGCGTCGGCGAGGCTGATGGCGATGGGCTTTTCGATATAGACGGGCTTGCCCGCCGCCAGGGCCGCCAGCGCGCCCTCGACGTGGACGCTGGCCGGCGAAGCGACAGTGACGACATCGCAGGCTTCCAGAAACTCGTCCATCTTGTGGAAGGCGCGACCGCCGAGCGGAACGGCGAGAGCCGCCGCGCGATCGGGATGGTGAGTGTCGAGCACGGCCGAGAGGACTGCGCCCTGAGCGCCTGCATACTTGCGTGCGTGGTGACCGCCGAAGACGCCAGCTCCGATCACACCGCCTCTGATGGGCTCGCCCATGGACTCAACGCTCCGCAATGTCTCTGGGGCGCCTTACACGCGATGCCGGCTCAACGCCACCGCTCGGGCTTTATGGGCGATCGGCAGGCTACGGGCTCTTCCGGCGTTGGCCGGTTGGGTTCGAACGGCTACAACGCCGGGGATCACCCTATCCGGAGTTCCTGAGTGTCCCGCCTCTTCAGCGCCTATGTGATCGTCGACTGGAGCGCGGCGGCCAAGCCGTCGACCGGCCCGGATTCCGTGTGGATCGGCGTGATGCGGCGCGACCTGCGCTTCCGCCTGAGCTTCGAGTCCTTCAATCCCCCCACCCGCGCGGCCGCCGAGCTGAAGCTTGGGGAAATCCTCGATGACTTCCGGAAGCGGGGCGAGCGGGTGCTGGTCGGCTTCGACTTTCCGCTGGGCTTTCCGCGCGGCCTGGCCGCGGCGCTGAACCTGCCGGGCGAAGCGCCTTGGCGCGCGGTCTGGGACCAGCTCGACAAGATGGTCAAGGACAAGGCCGACAACACCAACAACCGGTTCGGGGTGGGTTCGGAAATCAACCGGCGCCTGACCGGCGGCCCGTTCCCGTTCTGGGGCTGCCCGCCCAAGGACGCCCTGACGACCCTGCAGCCCAAGCGCCCACGTGCGCATGGACCTGACGACCTGCCTGAGTTTCGGCACGCCGACGTGGCCGCCAAGGGCGCGGCCTCGATCTGGAAGCTCTATTACAACGGATCTGTCGGCGGGCAGGCGATCCTGGGCATCCCCGCGGTGCGGCGCCTGAAGCTCGCCCGGGGCGAGGCCGTGAAGGTCTGGCCATTCGAAACCGGCTTCCGGGCCCTGAGCGAAGCCGACCTGGCCGGCGTCGAAGTGGTGGTCGCCGAGGTCTATCCCTCGCTCTACAAAGCCCAGCCCCAGCCCGGCGAGATCAAGGATCAGGCCCAGGTGCGCGTCACCGCCGAGCACTTCGCCCGCCTGGACGAAACCGGCAGACTGGCCGCGGCCTTCGCGCCGGCGACGACCGCCGCCGACGTCGTGCTGGACGCGGAGAACGAGGAAGGCTGGATCCTGGGCGTAGGCGCCTAGGATATTCCCAGCGCTCGCACGACTGCGCCCTGATCGAAATAGGGCCGCTCGCAGACGATCTTGTCGCTGCCTGGCGCAAACTCGAAGCTGGCCGCCATGCGGACGCGGAAGGTCTTTCCGGTCGGCTCGGCGATCCGGCCGCCCGGCAGGCGGAGCGGCCCAAGGTGCGTGCCGGTGAGCCAGAACTCGACCAGCACGCTGTCGCCATCCGCGGCGATGGCGATGATCTCGTTGCCCTGGTCCGGGAACGGCGTGCGTGAGGCGGCAAAATAGCCGCGGACGGCCGCTTCCCCGTCGAAGACGGCGCCCGATCCGTACATTTCGTAGCGAGGGTGAGCGAAGGTCGCGATGACCGCGTCCCAGTCGTTGACGCATTCAAGCGCCATGTGATCGCGGACCGTCGTGATCCGCGCCGCCTGCAGGTCGGACATCGTTCTGCTCCCTCCCGATTCCGGGGCAGGATATCAGAGGACGGGCGATCGCTCTGGCGCCGTGTCGGCGGCGCGATCGGAAGCGCGACGGCGCCGTTCCACCACAGGCGGGCTGCGCACCGACTGCAGCCACATGGGAACCCAGACGGCGAAGGCGCCGACCACGTCCGCCGCCAGGTCGCTGAAGCTGAAGCCACGGTAGGTGAAGCCCTGGGCGACCTCGATCGCTGCGCCAAGCGCGATCGCCGCAAGGGTGATCTCCAGGCGGCGGTTCTTCGGGAACGCCATCATCATCAGGGCGGTCAGGCCGTAGAAGGCGATAAAGTGGGCCGCCTTGTCGGCGGGCACGAAGTTCTTCTCGACGCCCTTGAACGGGCCGACCATCCCGACGACACAGACAAGGGTCGCGGCGATCAGCAGGAAGCGGGCAGTAAGCTTGAGCTTGGCGGGCATGCCTTAACCTCGCAGGCCAGCGTGAATCTACCGTTCACCCCGAAAAGAATAGACGCCGGCGATGGCCGACGTCCGCTCAGAACGTCCAGACGCGCCTAAAGGCCGCGCCGCGCCAGCACCCAGAACCGTGTGGCCAGCAGGCCCGCCGATAGGAAGGAGGCCGCGATGACCGCCCAGACAATGCCGTTCAGGCCAAGCCCCATGGGCATCGAGAGCCACCAAGCGAGCGGCATCATCACCACCACGTAGCTGGTCATGTGAGTGAAGGTCGGCAGCCAGACGTCGCCCCGCGCCCGCAAGGCCTGGGCGATGACCACCTGTAGGGCGTCCACCAGGAAGAACAGGCAAGAGAGGATCAGCGCCGCGCTGGCCATCTTCAGGACCAACGGGTCGGAGGTATAGGCCTTGCTGATCAGGCCGGCGCTCGGCCAGATGATCAGGGAGATGACCAGGCCGAAAGCCGCGGTGATCCCGAACCCGATCAGACCGGAGCGGACAACACCGCGAGAATCCCGGGCGCCATAGGCGCGGCCGACCATCACGGCGGTGCCGGTCGAAAGGCCGAGCGGAACCATGAAAACCAGCGCTGCGACGTTCAGGACCACGGCCCAGGCTGCGACGGTCAGTCCGCCCATCCAGCCAGCAAAGATGTTCATCGAGGCGAAGGCCGCGACCTCGAAGAAGTTGGAGGCCCCCGCCCCATAGCCGATCCGCCGCTGCTCGATCTCGGCCGGACGGTCGCGCTCGGGCTTGGAGAAGACGCCGAGCGCCCGGGTTTCGGGCATGCGCCAGATGTAGAGCAGCATGGCCAGCGCCAGGAAGGTCCGCGCCCCGGTCGTCGCCCAGGCCCCGCCGACAGCGCCGAGCGCCGGAAGCCCGAAGCTCCCCGGAACCAGCAGCAGCAGGAGCAGGAGATTGACCCCGTTCGCCAGCCACATGATCACCGCCCCCGGCTTGGGCTTGCCGAGCCCCTCCAGCCAGAAGCTGGAGGCGACGCTGATCGCGTAGCCCGGCAGCGAAAGCGCGAAGATCAGCATGGCGCGCGCCGCACCGTCGGCGAGGTCCCTCTCCAGGCCGATGAGATGCAGGAAGGTCGGCCCGGCGAGCAGGGTCACGACCATCGAAACCGCACCGATCCAGAAACTGTAGATCAGGCCGCGGCGCAGGACCGCGCCGGTCAGTTCGCGGCGGCCCTGGCCGATCCGGCGCGCCGTCATCACCTGGATGCCGGTCAGCAGCCCGACCGCCATGGTCACGACGACGCTGGTCGGGGCCCAGGCCAGGGCGTGATAGCCCAGTTGGGTCGCAGAATACCGGCCGACCACGATGGCGTCGGACAGGCCCATGACCATGATGCCGAGGCGCGAGAGCACGACCGGCCAGGAGAGCTTCCACAGCTCCGCCGTCTCATTACGCACGAGATCGATTTCGCGCCCTTTCGCGGGGAGCGCGGCCTGGGCCTGGTCGGCCATGGTGTCACCGGTTTTCAAAGAGGCGCGGAACGTGAGGCTTCCGGCCTGCGGCTGCAAGGCCGGCGTGCAATCGGCGCCGCTTTTTCAGGCGCCGGGTGGCGCCTCGGGCACAACCGGCCGGCGCGCGGTGTGGAGGGCGGTGATCATGTTGCGCTCCACCCGGCCGCCGAACTCGCGCAGGGCGATCTCCGCCAGGTTGTCGAGCAGCCGTTCACGATCGTCGGGCGCGCGTTGGTTGACGTCCGAATAGGCGCCGTAGAGCGCCCGCACGGCGGCCGGATCGAGGACGAGGGTCCACGGCCGCGCCTCGAAGGCGATCTCCGCGAAGCCTGAGGCCGGCCGAACGGCGTGGTAGCTCGCCGGGTCGCCGCCGAAAGCGGTGCGGCCCGCCGACCTCGCCAAGCCGCCCATAAGATCAGACCGCGGCGCGCAGAGCCGCTTCGAGCCGCTCTTCCTTCAGCTTTTCAGCGACGAGGAACGCCAGTTCCAGCGCCTGCTCGCCGTTGAGACGCGGGTCGCAATGGGTGTGATAGCGATCGGCGAGATCGCCCTCGGTCAAGGCCCGCGCGCCGCCCAGGCATTCGGTGACGTTCTGCCCGGTCATTTCCAGGTGCACGCCGCCGGGATGGACGCCTTCCGCCTCGGCGATCTGCACGAAGCTTTTCACCTCGGACAGAATGCGGTCGAAGGGCCGGGTCTTGTAGCCGTTGGCCGCAGTCAGGGTGTTGCCGTGCATCGGGTCGATCGCCCAAACCACGGAGCGGCCGGACTTCTTGGTCGCCTGAAGGAGGCGGGGAAGCCGCTCGGCGATCTTGTCGTGGCCGAAGCGGCCATAGAGCGTCAGGCGTCCCGGCTCGTTCTTCGGATTCAGCACGTCGATCAGGCGCAGCAGCTCATCCGGCTCCATAGTCGGGCCGCACTTCATGCCGATCGGGTTCTTGATGCCGCGGAAGAACTCGATGTGCGCGCCGTCGAGCTGGCGCGTCCGCTCGCCGATCCAGACCAGGTGCGCGGAGGTGTCGTACCATTCGCCGGAGGTGGAATCGACGCGGGTGAGCGCCTCCTCGAAGCCCAGCAGCAGGGCTTCGTGGCTGGTGAAGAACTCCACCCGATGCAGGTCGGGCTGGCTTTCAGGCGTGACGCCAATGGCCGCCATGAAGGTCAGGGCTTCGCTGATCTTCTCGGACAGTTCGCGGTACTTGGCGCCCTGTGGGCTGTCGGCGACGAAGCCCAGGGTCCAGCGGTGGATGTTGTAGAGGTCGGCGTAACCGCCGCCGGCGAAGGCTCGCAGCAGGTTCAGGGTGGCGGCCGACTGGCCATAGGCCTGCAGCAGGCGCTGGGGATCGGGGACCCGCGCAGCCGGCTCGAACTCCATGCCGTTGATGATGTCGCCACGGTAGGACGGCAGCTCGACGCCATTGACGGTCTCCACCGGCGAGGAGCGCGGCTTGGCGAACTGTCCGGCCATGCGCCCGACCTTCACGACCGGCTTGCCGCCGGCGAAGGTGAGGACCACCGCCATCTGCAGGATCAGGCGGAAGGTGTCGCGAATGTTGTCGGCGTGGAATTCCTTGAAGCTCTCGGCGCAGTCGCCGCCCTGCAGCAGGAAGGCGCGGCCCTCGGCGACGTCTCCCAACAGGCTTTTCAGACGACGGGCCTCTCCGGCGAACACCAGCGGCGGCATGCCCCGCAGGGTCTGCTCGACCTTGGCCAGTTCAGCCAGATCCGGATAGTCGCTCGGCATATGCTTGCCGGGCTTCTTCCTCCAGGAAGCGGGTGTCCAATGTTCGGTCATCGTCAACTCCACGCCCATCAGTCGGATGGGAAGAGGGCTTCTACTCCCAGAATACTTGCTCAGTCGATGACCTAAGCGAGGCGCTTTAGGACCTAGGCCGTCTCACCCTGCTTCTGGACGGCCAGGCAGGCGGTCGCGGCGACCGCCCCGAGGGCCAGCCACCAGTCCTGCCAGACGCCGAACGACACCGCTGCGAAGGTCAGGTAGGCGATGGCGGTTCCGACGGCGGCGGCGCGGCCGAGATCAGCCCTCGGCGAGCTTTGACGGGCGAGCGCTGCGGCCCAGAAGACGCTGGCGGCGACCGCGCCGATCAGGCCGAGCTCCATCCAGACCTGCAGGGCGCCGTTGTGCGGATGGAGGGTGATGTCGGGACCGAATGTGCGGCTGGCGTCCACGCCCCAGCCCCTCAGGGGATCGGCCAGGATGCGGTCGGTCGCGTGGCTCCAATAGCCAAGGCGCATCTGCCAGGAGAGCGGCACGGCGGCATGAAGCATCTGGAACCAGCCCAGTTGCCGGGCAAGCACCACGATCCATGGGGCTGCAAGCATCAGCGCCCCGGCGACGCCGCCCAGGACCCGCGGCGTGACGACCGGCCAGCGGCATACCGCCCAGCCGGCCAGCAGGCTAAGCGCCAGGGCGATGATCGGCGCGTCGGCGTCGAGTGCGAAACTGGCGCCGCCGATGCCTAGGGCAATGGCCAGGGCCGGCCAGAGACCCGCGCCGATCCGCCAGCCGGCCACGGCGGCGGCCGGCGCCAGGACGGCCAGCACGAATCCACCCTGAGCGACGTTGCGGATGGCGAGGTCTGGCCGGATCGGATCGCCGATCGCCTCACGCAGGAACTTGTAGATGCCGGCGCCGGTCAGCGCCTCGGCGAAGATCACCAGCCCAAACGCCGCCATGCCCCACGCAAGGATGCGCAAGGCCGTCGTCCGCAGCCTTTCGTTGGCGGCCGCCGCCGAGCGGAAGAGCGCCCAATAGAAGAGGCCTTGAGCGAGGAGCTTGAAGCCGGTCGCATTGCCCGGACCGGTCGGCTTGAACGGGCTCCAGATGGTCGAGGCCAGGGCCCAACAGCCCAGGACCAGTATCGCCAGGGCCGCCGGCCGGTCGCTCTCAGGAACCTTGAGCGCCCGAAGGCTTAGCAACCCGCCAAGCACCGCGAGCGGGGTGAAGCCCAGTGGGCTGAGCCACCCCAGCAGCGGGCTGAGCGCGAAGACAAAGCAGAGAACCCAGCCGAACCAGACCGCCCATGTGGCGGCCGACCTGTCTCGCGTCACGCGGAGGCGCCCTGCGGCACGTACTTGTCGCGCATGGTCACCAGCTCTTCGGCCAGGGTCGGGTGCACGGCGCAGGTCGAGTCCCACTGCTGCTTGGTGATCCCCATCTTCAGCGCGATGGCGGCCATCTGGATGATCTCCGGCGCATCAGGTCCGACAACGTGGCAGCCGAGAATCCTCTGGCTGTCCTGATCGACCACGAGCTTGATCAGGCAGCGGTCATCTCCACCGTAAAAGGTGGTTTTCATCGGGCGGAAGCGGGACAGATAGATGTCGACCTTGCCGTGCAGGCGGCGCGCGTCGGCTTCCGACAGCCCGACCGCGCCGACCGGCGGCTGAGAGAAGACCGCCGAGGCGACCATGTCGTGGTCGAAGGTCGTCGGATTGCCGTAGAACTCGGTCTGGGCGAAAGCCGCGCCCTCGCGGATCGCGACCGGCGTCAGGTTGATGCGGTCGGTGACGTCGCCGACCGCCCAGATGTTCTGGACGCTGGTGCGGGAGAACTCGTCAACCGCGACGGCGCCAGCGTCATTGAGGCGGACACCGGCCTTTTCCAGCCCAAGGCCGTCGACATAGGGCCGGCGCCCAGTGGCGAACATGACCAGGTCGGTTTCGATGTCGCCGCCGGCCGTCATACGGCTGACCAGGCCGCTGGCGGTCTTGTCGATGGCTTCGTGCTGGCAGCCCAGCACCACCTTGATCCCGCGCTTCTTCATTTCCTCGGTGACGTGCGCACGGACGTCGTCGTCGAAGCCGCGGAGGATGTTCGCCCCGCGATAGACGAGGGTCGTATCGACGCCCAGGCCGTTGAAGATGCCGGCGAACTCGACCGCGATGTAGCCGCCCCCGGCGATCATGATGCGCTTGGGCAGTTCGGGCAGATGGAACGCCTCTTCCGAGGTGATGATGTGCTCGGCGCCCGCGAACTCCGTCGGCTTCCAGGGCCGGCCGCCGGTGGCGATGAGAATCTTCTCGGCTGTAACGGTCCCCTTCCCCACCAGCTCGATGGTGTGGGCGTCCTGCAGTCGGGCCTTGGCGTGGACGATCTCGGCGCCCGCGTTGCTGAGGTTGGTGACGTAGATGCCCGAGAGCCGGGCGATCTCGCGATCCTTGGCGTCGAGGAATTTCTTCCAGTCGAAGGACGCGCCGCTTGCCGACCAGCCGTAGCCCTCGGCCACATGCGCCTCGTGAGCGAACTCCGAGGCGTAGACCATGAACTTCTTGGGCACGCAGCCGCGGATGACGCAGGTGCCGCCCACGCGGTGTTCCTCGGCGACGCCGACGCGGGCGCCGGACATGGCCGCCAGCCGCGCGGCGCGCACGCCGCCCGATCCAGCCCCGATGACGAAGAGGTCGTAGTCGTAATTCGCCACTGCTCGCTCCTTAGGGCTCGATGGTGAGGACGCCGTCGGGCGTGCCCACCAGAGCCATGTCCGCCAAGTCGAGGAAAAGGCCGTGATCGACCACGCCGGTCACGCTCTTCAGCGCGTCGGCGAGCTGGGCGGGATCCTCGATACGCCCGCAAGCTGCGTCATAGATGAGATTGCCGCCGTCGGTTTTCACCGGTGCGCCGTCTTTCAGGCGCAGGCGCGGGGCGATGCCCAGGTCGCATTCCGACAGCGCATCGCAGATGCGCAGGGCGGTGGTTTCATGACCGAAGGCCACGACCTCGATAGGCAGCGGAAACTTGCCGAGCAGAGGCACGCGCTTCTCGGCGTCAGCGATGACGACGCAGCGCTTGGACGCCTCCCAGACCAGCTTTTCGCGCAGCAGGGCCGCGCCGCCGCCCTTGATCAGCGATAGCGCCGGGCCGATCTCGTCCGCGCCGTCGACGGTCAGGTCGAGGCTGGTGATCGCGCCAAGCTCGCCCAGGCGAATACCCAGGTTCGACGCCAGTTCGGCGGTCGCAACGGAGGTCGGCACGCCGACGATCTTCAGCTTCCGCGCCGCCAGGGCCTTTACAAACCACGCGGCGGTCGACCCGGTGCCCAGTCCAACGGTCATCCCATCTTCAACGAGGGCGGCCGCGGCCTCGCCTGCGGCCCGCTTCTGATCGTCTGCAGTGTTCATGTCGGTCACATAGGCGAAGCCGCGCGTCGCGGCGACGTTATTTCTTGGCCTTCTTCGCCAGTTTGGCGGCCCGGAAACGTGCGGCCCAGCCCTCCTTCTCAACCTGGGCGCTGCGCTCCAGAGCCAGGGCGTCGGGCGCAACGTCCCGGGTGATCACCGAGCCCGAGCCGGTATAAGCGCCCGCGCCGATCGTGACCGGAGCGACGAGGGCGGAATTGGAGCCGACGAAGGCGCCCTCGCCCACATGGGTGTCGTACTTGTCGAACCCGTCGTAGTTACAGAAGATCGTCCCGGCGCCGATGTTCGCCTTCGCGCCCACCGTGCCATCGCCGAGATAGGTCAGATGGTTGGCCTTGGCGCCCGGACCGACCTTGACCTTCTTCACCTCGACGAAGTTGCCGATATGGGCCTCCTCGCCGATGTCCGCGCCAGGACGCAGACGGGCATAGGGACCAACGAGGGCGCCGGATGCGACCCGCGCGCCTTCGAGATGGCTGAAGGCGCGGATCACTGCGCCGCTCTCGATGGTCACGCCCGGCGCGATGACCACGAATTGCTCGATGACGGCGCCAGGGCCGATCTCGGTGTCCCAGCTGAAATAGGCCGTGTCCGGGGCCAGCATCTGCACGCCCTGCGCCAGGAAGTAGGCGCGGCGACGTTGTTGGAATATCGCCTCGGCCTGCGAGAGCTGCATCGGGGTGTCGGCGCCCATCACAGCGGCTTCCGGCGCGAAGGCGGCGCGGACGATCGCCTCGTCGGCGGTGGCCAGGGCGACGATGCCAGTCAGGTAGTACTCACCCTTGGCGTTATCGTTGGTGAGGCGTTCGAGCCACGAGAAGAGTTGCGCGCGGTCGGCGCAGAGCATGCCGGCGTAACAGGCCCTAACCATCTGCTCGTCCGCGGTCGCTTCCTTCGGCTCCACGATGCGCAGCACATGCCCGTCCGCGCCGCGGATCAGGCGGCCGTAAAGCAGGGTGTCGGCAGGTTCGAAGCCGAGCAGCGCCAGCGAGGCGTCCTCCCCCCGCAGCTTGAAGAGCGGATCGAGGTCGTGCGGCTCGAGCAGCGGGCAATCACCGTTGACCACCAGAACATCGCCCTCGAAGTCCGCCAGGGCGTCCTTGGCCGCAAGCACGGCGTGCCCGGTGCCGAGCGGCGGATCCTGGACCACAACCGCCTGTTCGCCGAGGCGCCTGACCACCAAGTCCCGGACCGCCGGGCTGTGCGTGCCGACCACTACGACGATGCGATCGCAGCCGACGCCTTCGACCGTGTCGATCACGCGGTCCAGCAGCGTGCGACCGCCCACCTTGTGCAGGACCTTCGGAACCGGCGACTTCATGCGCGTGCCCTGGCCGGCGGCCATAATCACAGCGGCGCGTGGTGTCATGGGGCGTCCTTACGAGTCGGCGATGGTTGCAATCATGTGGGCTTTAGCCGAAACCGCGAACGGTTTCGACGGAGGGTTTCCTTGAGTGAACTCGCGGCCCTGGCGGGCGCCACCATCGCCTTCGATCTCGACGGCACCCTGGTGGACTCCGCGCCCGACCTGATCGGAACCCTCAATGTCATCCTGGCCGAAGAGGGTATCGCACCGCTGCCCCTCGACGAAGGTCGCCCGTTCATCGGCTACGGGGCCCGCCGACTGATCGAGCGCGGCTTTGCCGCCCAGGGGCATCCTACGCCGGCCGAGCGGCTCGACGACCTCTTCGCGCGTTTCCTGGCGCACTACGACAAGCACAGCGCCGACCTGACGCGCCCGTTCCCCGGCGCAGTGTCGGCCCTGGAGACGATGAAGGAGGCCGGAGCGAAGTTGGTCGTCTGCACCAACAAGCTCACCGGCCTCTCCGTCCCGATTCTCGAAAAGCTGGACCTGGCGCAGCTGTTCGACGCCGTGATCGGCGCCGACTCGGCCCCCGCGCCCAAACCCGATCCCCGTCACCTGATCTGCGCCGTTGAGGCCGCCGGCGGCCGCCCAGAGCGCGCGGTCATGGTCGGCGACGCGGCCACCGACGCCGGCGCGGCCCGCGCCGCGGGCGTTCCGCTGGTGCTGGTGAGCTTCGGATACACCGAGATTCCAGTGGCCGAACTGAAGCCCGACATCCTCATCGATCACTACGATCAACTGCCAAATGCATGCTTGCGGCTTCTGACCGCTTGCCCGGCGCAAAGCGAGCAGCTATAGCGGCGCCCTTCCTGCGGCGCATGCGTAGCTCAGCGGGAGAGCACCTCGTTCACACCGAGGGGGTCACAGGTTCAATCCCTGTCGCATCCACCATT
>JAEXKM010000461.1 GCA_023445705.1 Pseudomonadota bacterium | reverse complement strand
CCTGCGGACCCTCGAGGAGATCGAGCGCGACCTCATCGCCTTGGCGATCGAGATCTATGCCGGTCACATGAGCGAGGTCGCCCGACGACTGGGGATCGGGCGCTCCACCCTCTACCGGAAGGTCCGCGAGCAGGGGCTGGAGGAAGTGGTCAAGGGCGCAGGCGGCGAAGGCGACGCGGCGGCGGTGGCTTAAGGCGGCTCGCCCGCCGGACAGCGGCCCCCTCTGTCTCGCCTTCGGCGATCCACCTCCCCCATGGGGAGGATCTCACCAGCGATCCCGCGCTAGTCTTCCGAATACGGCTTGGGGCGTCGCTTGAAGGGCTTTTTCTCGCCCTTGGCCTTGGCGGCGATCTCCTTGAGCTTGACGGCCTGCAGGACTGAAAAGGCTTCGCCGGCCCCGCCCTTTTCGGGATCTCCGAAAGCGCGGCCGTAGGTCTTCACGCGCTCCTCGACCGAGCCGAGGAACTCCCCTTCCCAATCAGACAGTTTGACGTCGGCGCGGTCCGCCTGGCGACGGACGCGCTTCAGTGCGTTCAGCGCGGCCCGCTTGGCCTGCGCCTTCCGATCGGGAGGGGTCCGCTTCAAATCTCTCCGATCGCCGAGAGATAGAGATCAAGGATCGCTTCTTCCTCGAGCCGCTTGGCGCGGTCCTGCTTGCGGATGCGGACGACCTTGCGCAGCACCTTGACGTCGAAGCCGTTGCCCTTGGCCTCGGCGAAGACTTCCTTGATCTGCTCGGCGATCTCGGACTTTTCCTGCTCCAGGCGTTCGATGCGCTCGATGATGCTCTTGAGCTGGCCCTGCGCGGCCTGGTTCAGGATGTCGCCGTGGGCGTTGTCGTCGGACATGGGCGTACGCGTCTCGTAAGGCTCGAGTTTGGGAAAGGCCGCGGAAACTAGCCGGGCCGCCGCCCGCTGTCATCCGCCGGGCTGAACCTTCGCCATGATCGGCCGTTGAGACGGATCGACGCGGAGTTGTCCCATGACACAATCCAAGCGACCGCCGACCCAGGATGAGGCCGAGGCCGCCGTCCGCACCCTGATAGAATGGGCGGGTGACGACCCCGACCGCGAGGGCCTGCTGGAAACCCCGGCGCGGGTCGCACGGGCCTACAAGGAGCTGTTCTCAGGCTATGAGAGCAATCCTCGGGACTACCTGGAGCGGACCTTCGAGGAGGTCGGCGGATACGACGAGCTGGTGGTGCTGCGCGACATCCGGGTGGTGAGCTTCTGCGAGCACCACATGCTGCCCTTCCTGGGCGCGGCGCATGTGGGCTACCTGCCCTCGAACCGCGTCGTCGGGATCTCGAAGCTGGCGCGGGTGGTGCAGGGCTTCGCCCGCCGGCTGCAGATCCAGGAAAAGCTAACGGCGGAAATCGCCGGCGCCATCCACGACATCCTGCAGCCACGTGGCGTCGGCGTGGTCATCGTCTCCGAACACAGCTGCATGACCATGCGCGGGGTGAACACGCCTGGATCGCGGCTGACGACCAGCCACCTGCTGGGCGTGGTGCGCGACGACCCCCGGACCCGCCAGGAATTCCTGGAGCTTGTCCGAAGCGGATGACTAGAGGAGGCCGCGGGCTTCCAGCGCGGGCCGTACCGAGGCCGGGTCGGTGAAGTGGTGGACGTCGAAGCCGAAGGCCTGGGCCGAGGCGATGTTGGCCGCCGAGTCATCGAAGAAGAGCACGTCCTGCGGCCTCAGGCCGAACTTGCTGCAGGCCAGGGCGTAGAAGGCCGGATCGGGCTTCATCAGGCCGACATGGGCCGAGACCACATAGTCACGTAGCCGCGCGAAGGCCGGGCTCATGGCGATGGTCCCAGGAAAGGTCTCGTGGGACATGTTGGTGACGCCGTACTGGGGCATGCCGGCCGCGTGCAGGGCCTCTATGGCCGCCTCGGTCTCGGGGATCGCGCCGGAGAACATGTCCCACCAGCGGTCTTCCCAGGCGCAGATCGCCTCGGCGTATTCCGGATGCCGGGCGAGTAGCGGCGCGCGATTGTCCGCAAAGGTCACGCCCATGTCGTGGGCCAGATGCCACTCCATGGTGCAGACATGCGAAAGGAACCGGTCGGCTTCGCCCGGTTCCTTAAAGACCTTGTCGTAGAGCGTGCGCGGATTCCAGCGCACAATGACATTGCCTATGTCCCACAGGACGGCCTTCGCAGCCGCCCCAGACATATCAGCCTTGCTTGGCCTTGAAGCGCGGGTCGGTCTTGTTGATGACGTAGACCACGCCCTTGCGACGCACCAGCTTGCAGTCGCGGTGGCGAGTCTTGAGGGACTTGAGCGAGCTTCTGACCTTCATGGACCTATCTCGGGTACTCCGGACCAGGTCCGGTTGTTGTCTAAGAGCGGGCGCGTATACGGGTCGAGGCCAGATGAGTCAACGCGAAAGCCATGACGGCCTTGTGATTGAGGGGTTCCGCAAGCGCCATTAGGCTGGGCTTCATGGCACGCCGCGTTCTTCTTGTCCTCCTGCTCGCCGGCTGCGCTGGCCCTGCCCCCCCGCATATGCCGCAGGCGCCGCAGCCGCCCACAGCACCACCGCCTGCGCCCACAGCGCCGGTCGCGCCGCCCACCTCCGGCGACGCCGATTTCGACGCCTGGCGCACGTCTTTCCGCAGCAAGGCCGTGGCCGCAGGAATTTCCGGCGCGATCGTGGATCGCGAGCTGACGGGCGTGACGCCGAACCCGCGGGTGATCAGCCTGGATTCGGCCCAGCCCGAATTCTCCAAGCCGATCGGCGACTATATAAAGGGCGTGACCAGCGACGAGCGCATCGCTCGCGGCCAGCGCCTGCGCGACGAACTGCCGTTCTGGGGCGCGATCGAGCAGCAGTACGGCGTGCCGCGCGACATCTTGATTGCGGTGTGGGCCATGGAGAGCGCGTTCGGCGCGGTGCAGGGCGACTTCGACGTCGTCCGCTCGATGTCGAGCCTGGCCTATCACGGCCGCCGGCGGACCTGGGCCGAGGGCGAACTGATCGCCACCCTGCGCATCATCCAGTCCGGAGAGGCCAGCCGCAGCCAGCTCAAGGGCTCCTGGGCGGGCGCCATGGGCCAGACCCAGTTCCTGCCGTCGAACTATCTCTCCACCGCGGTGGACGCGGACGGAGACGGCAAGCGCGACATCTGGCGCTCGTCCAACGACGCCCTAGCCTCGGCCGCCAACCTGCTGGCCAAGGGCGGCTGGCAGCGGGGCGGCGCCTGGGCCCGGGAAGTCACCCTGCCCGCGGACTTCGACTACAGCCTCACAGAAGGCGCCAAGGAGCCGGCGGCCTATTGGGAGGGGCTGGGGGTGCGGACGGCCGACGGGCAGCCCTGGAAGCCGTCGGAACAGGGCGTACCGGCCCAACTGGTGGCGCCGGCCGGGGCGAGCGGGCCCGTCTTCCTGCTGTTCCCGAACCACTTCGCCATTCGCAAGTACAACAACTCCACCTCCTACGCCCTGGGCATCGGCCTGCTGGCCGACCGGTTCGCCGGCGGGGCGCCGCTGGTGAAGGCCTGGCCGATCGAGCAGCCCATGGCCATCGGCGACCGCATCGCCGCCCAGACGGCGCTGGCGAGGCTGGGCTTCAATCCCGGCGCGCCTGACGGCGTGGTGGGGGTCAACACGCGCACAGCGCTGCGCGCCTGGCAGAAGTCGCGTGGCCTGATCGCGGACGGGTATCTGTCGGCGGAGATGGTGCGGCGGCTAAACGTCGAGGCCGGAGCGCTGCCGCAGAATTAAGGGCTGCGCAGGATGCTCCCCCGCTGGGAGCTGTCAGCAAAGCTGACTGAGGGGGCCTTCCCGACAGGGAAGGACCGCTGCGCGGCCCCTTCCGTCTCGCCTTCGGCGATCCACCTCCCCCCAAGGGGGAGGATCAAATGGCCTTACACGCCGCCCTCGTCGCTCTTTTCCAGGGTGGCGATCGCGGCGTCGGCGCGGGTCGCGGGCTTGGGGTCGGCCTGGCGGAGCTGTTGGTTGCGGAAGGCGTAGAACAGCATGCCGACCATCAGGGCGCCGCAGATCAGGAATGGCGCCGGCGCGACCCGCTCGTAGAGCCAGACGAAGGCCGGAGCGAGCACGACATTGACCCCGTTCACCGCAGCGATGGCGCCGGCGACCCGAGCCTGTTCGTGCATGTCGACGGCGAGGGAAGAGCCCGCCGTGAAGCCGGGGCGGGCGAGGCCAAAGCCGAGGCTGGAGATCGCATAGCCGGCCACGACGGCCGCATAGCTCGGCTGGAAGGCGACGATGAGGTTGCCGATGGCCGCCACGCCCACGCCCCAGCGCAGGAGTTGGCGGGGGGTCATCTCGAACATGCGGATGATGCCCCACTGGGCCAGCAGGCCGGCCATGGCGCCGAACATCATGGCGATGGCGATGTAGCCCTGGGCCGCCGTCGGGCTGAGCTTGAGCTTGTCGATGATCAGGAAGCCGAGGGTCTGGGCCTGGGCGGTCTGGCATACCGCGACGATGAAGCCGTAGATCAGGAAGGGCCGGACCCGCCGGTCGAGCCACATCGGGCTTTCCTTGATCACCGCTTCGCCGGCCATCGTGCCGGTCGCGGGAGTCGCCTTCACCGGCGCGACCGGCATGTGGGTGCTCTCGGGAAGAAACTTCCAGACCACAAAGAGCATGCCCGCGGCCAGCAGAGCGAAGCCGAACATCGGACCGGCCAGATCGATCTTCAGGCCATGCATCACGAAGAGCGGCGCGATGAATGGGCCGATGACCGTGCCGAGGCCGAAGGCGCCGGCCAGGGCCGACATCGACTGGGTGCGCTGCTCGGGCGGGGTGTGCTCGGCCACATAGGCCTGGGTGGCCGGGTTCGAAGCCGACCCGAACATGCCGAACAGCGCGCGCGCCAACAGAAAAAAGCCGAAGATCACCATCGGCGCGGCCACATGCAGCAGGCCTGCGCTCACCACCAGGCCGCAGGCCACCATGGAGGCCATGAAGCCTGCAAGGCCGATGAGCATCAGGGGCTTTCGCCCGTAGCGGTCGGAGGCCTTGGCCCAGAACGGCGAGGAGGCCGCCCAAAGCAGGGCCGATAGTGAGAAGATCGCCGCCACCATCGGATCGGGAATGCCGATCGAACGGCCGATGGCCGGAAGTACGGAAATCATCCCCGTATTGCCCATGGCCGTGACCAGGGACACGCCGAAAATGATCGCGAAGGTTCCCTTTGGGAGGCCGGCTGGCGCCGAAACGAACTTGGGCATGCGAAGGCTGTTAGTCCTCGCCGACGCGATGCGCAAACCCACATACCGGGCATTAAGCATTAATCGGCATGCTCCCCTGCGACAGTCGCGGGGACGCCTTTTCCAATGTTTCAGATTATCGGCATCGTGCTGCTCTTCGCACTGGTGTTCGGGAGCTATCTGATCTCCGGGGGGAACCTCGGCGTGATCATGCATGCCCTTCCACATGAAATGATGGCCATCGGCGGGGCGGGGGTCGCCTCGTTCCTGATCGCCAACTCGCTTCCGGTCATCAAGGCGACCGGGGCCGGGTTTGGAAAGGTGTTCGGCGGCCCGAAGTGGAAGGCGGGCGACTATCGCGACCTGCTCTCGCTGCTCTTCCTGCTGACCAAGACCATGAAGTCGAAGGGCGTCATCGCCCTGGAGAGCCATATCGAGAACCCGAAGGAGAGCACGATCTTCGCGCGCTTCCCGAAGGTGATGAAGGACCATTTCGCCGTCGACTTCATCTGCGACACCCTGCGGATGATGACCATGAACCTCGAAGACCCGCACCAGGTCGAGGACGCCATGGAGACCCAGCTCGAGAAGCACCACCACGAGGCGCTGGCCCCGGCGACGGCCCTGCAGAACCTGGCCGACGCCCTGCCCGCCCTCGGCATCGTCGCCGCCGTTCTGGGGGTCATCAAGACCATGGGCGCCATCACCGAACCGCCGGAAGTGCTGGGCGGAATGATCGGGTCGGCCCTGGTCGGGACCTTCCTGGGCGTCTTCCTGGCCTATGGCCTGGTCGGGCCGATGGCCACGCGCCTGAAGGAAGTCGTCGAGGAAGAGGCCTCCTACTACAAGATCATCCAGTCGGTGCTGGTCGCCCACCTGCATGGCAACGCGGCACAGATCTCGGTGGAAATCGGCCGCGGCAGCGTGCCCTCCGGCGCGCAGCCGAGCTTCCTGGAATTGGAAGAGGCGCTCTCGGCGATTCCGGCCGAGGGATAGGGCGACGCCGCCTAAGGGCGGCCCCCTCCGTCTCGCCTTCGGCGATCCACCTCCCCCAAGGGGGAGGATCTAGTTCTGAACAGATGCTCCCCTCAGGGGGAGCTGTCAGCGAAGCTGACTGAGGGGGCCTCGCCGCAAGGCGAGGATGTGCAAGCTCAGAGGGGCCGCAGGCGGTTGACGTGGCCCATCTTGCGGCCGGGGCGGGCGTCGCGCTTGCCGTAGAGGTGGACGCGGGTCTCGGGCTCTCCGGCGAGCTTGGCCCAGGCGTCGGCCTCGTGGCCCAGCAGGTTCAGCATCTCGACCCGGGCGTGGGCGTGGGTCGGTCCCAGGGGCCAGCCGGCGACGGCGCGGATGTGCTGTTCGAACTGGTCGACCTCGCAGCCGTCCATGGTCCAGTGGCCGGTGTTGTGGACGCGCGGCGCGATCTCGTTGACCAGCAGCCTGCCGCCCTTCAGTTCGAAGAGCTCGATGCCGATCACGCCCACATAGTCGAGGGCCGAGAGTATCTGGGCGGCGATGCGCTCGGCCTGGGCCGAGGTCTCCCGCGAGACGTCGGCGGGGGCGAAGGAGCGGCGCAGCACGCCCTTCTCGTGATGGTTTTCGGCCAGCGGATAGACGGCGATCTCGCCGTCGCGGCCGCGGGCGGCGATCACCGAAAGCTCGCGGACGAAGTCGGCGGGCGCCTCGAGGATCACCGGCTTGCCGCCGACAGCCTCGAAGGCGGCGCCGGCGTCGGCCACGTGCTCGACCCAGCGCTGCCCCTTGCCGTCATAGCC
>JAEXKM010000456.1 GCA_023445705.1 Pseudomonadota bacterium | reverse complement strand
ACCACATAGACGCCGAACTCGCCCTAGGGCGCTACGACGGCCGCATAGACCTCTCCCTCAGGCGTTCTGAAGCCTTCGGTGTAGAGCTTGAAGTGGTGGATCAGCGCTTCCATGGAACGCTTCATCTCGCCACGCCGCGGCGGCACGACCTTATTGTCCTCGCTCATCACCGCGCCCGGCGTTTTCTTAAGCCGATCAGCGCATTGGATGATGATCTTCGCACTCTGACGCATCTCTTCCATACGGCAGAGATAGCGGTCGTAGCAGTCGCCGTTCACACCCAGGGGGATGTCGAACTCGAAGTCGTCATAGCATTCGTACGGCTGCGAGCGGCGCAGGTCCCAGGCGATGCCCGAACCGCGCACCATGACGCCTGAAAAGCCCCAGTTGATGGCTTCTTCGCGGCTCACCACGCCGATGTCGACGTTGCGTTGCTTGAAGATGCGGTTGCCGGTGATCAGCTTGTCGATGTCGTTGATCGGACGCTCGAAGGCCACCGCCCAGTCGCGGATGTCGTCGACCAGCGCTTCCGGCAGGTCCTGGTGTACACCGCCCGGACGGAAGTAGTTGGCGTGCAGGCGGGCGCCGCAGGCCCGCTCATAGAACACCATCAGCTTTTCGCGCTCTTCGAAGCCCCACAGCGGCGGGGTCAGAGCGCCGACGTCCATGGCCTGGGTCGTCACGTTCAGCAGGTGGTTCAGGATCCGGCCGATTTCCGAGAACATCACACGGATGATCTGCCCGCGGATCGGAACCTCGACGCCGAGCAGCTTCTCGATCGCCAGGCAAAACGCGTGCTCCTGGTTCATCGGCGCCACGTAGTCGAGGCGGTCGAGATACGGGACGTTCTGAAGGTACGTCCGGTACTCCATCAGCTTCTCGGTGCCGCGATGCAGCAGACCCACGTGCGGGTCCACGCGCTCGACGATTTCACCGTCGAGCTCGAGCACCAGACGCAGCACGCCGTGCGCCGCCGGGTGCTGAGGGCCGAAGTTGATGTTGAACTTGCGGACGGGGGTTTCCGGCAGGGTCACCGGGGTCGAAGCGTCGTCAGCCATCACTTCGCCTCCGCTTTCTCGTCGCCCGGCAGGACGTACTCAGCGCCCTCCCACGGACTCATGAAGTCCCAGTTGCGGAACTCGACGGACTTCACCGGCTCGTAGACCACGCGCTTGAGCTCGTCGTCGTAACGCAGCTCGACATAACCGGTCATCGGGAAGTCCTTCCGCAGCGGATGGCCGTGGAAGCCGTAGTCCGTCAGGATCCGGCGCAGGTCGGGGTGTCCATCAAAGAACACGCCGTACATGTCGAAGGCTTCGCGCTCGTACCAGTCCGCGCACGGGAACACGCCCGTGATCGTGGGAACCGGCGTGTCCTCGTCGGTCTGCACCTTGAAGCGCAGGCGCTGGTTCTTGGTCATCGACAGCAGGTGATAGACCACGTCGAAACGCTGGGCGCGCTCCGGATAGTCGACCCCGCACAGGTCGATGAGCTGATGGAAGCCGAACTGGTCACGCAGTTGGGTCAGCGCCTCGACCACGCGGTTCGCCGGACCGGTAAGGGTCAGTTCGCCATAGGCCAGGTGATAGCCGGCGATGGCGCCCGTGCCGGAAGTGAGGATCTGATTGCCCAGGGCCTCAAGGGTTTCTTCGGTGACGGGCCAGCTCATCGCTCGATCGTCCCCGTCCGGCGGATCTTCTTCTGGAGCTGCAGCACGCCATAGACCAGCGCTTCGGCGGTCGGCGGGCAGCCCGGCACGTAAATGTCGACCGGAACGATCCGGTCGCAGCCGCGCACCACGGAATAGGAGAAGTAGTAGTAGCCGCCGCCGTTGGCGCACGAGCCCATGGAGATGACGTACCGCGGCTCCGGCATCTGGTCGTAGACCTTGCGGAGAGCCGGGGCCATCTTGTTGCAGAGCGTGCCCGCGACGATCATCACGTCCGACTGACGCGGAGAAGCCCGCGGCGCGAAGCCATAGCGCTCAAGGTCGTAGCGCGGCATCGATGCCTGCATCATCTCGACCGCGCAGCAGGCGAGACCGAAGGTCATCCACATCAGCGAGCCCGTCCGGGCCCAGGTGATCAGGTCATCGGCGGCCGCAGTGATAAAGCCCTTGTCGGCCAGTTCACCGGAAATGCCGTCGAAGAACGGGTCATGGAGCTTGGGGTCGTAGCCTTCGACCGTCGAACGGCCGGCCGAACCCGCGGGAACGATCACTCCCATTCCAGGGCGCCTTTCTTCCATTCATAGATGAAGCCGACAGTCAGAACGCCCAGGAAAGTCATCATCGACCAGAAGGCGAACTGCGCCACTTCCGGCGGCAGCTTCATGAGCGATACGGCCCACGGGAACAGGAACGCCACTTCAAGGTCAAAGATGATGAATAGGATCGAGACCAGGTAGAACCTGACGTCGAACTTCATCCGCGCATCATCGAAGGCGTTGAAGCCGCACTCGTAGGTCGACAGCTTTTCCGGATCGGGGGCTGTCGGCGCGAGCGTAGCGGAGGCCACGATGAAGGCGAGGCCTAGGACCGTCGCGATCCCTAGGAAGATCACGATGGGCAGATACTGCAGAAGAAAGGCGTTCATGGAATCCTCGGAGGAGTCGCGCGCCCTTCTAGACCAGCATTGCGCAGGGTTCAAACGGAGTGGTGCGACCAGCGGTATCCAAATGCGCGCACATTGTGTTGTCTGAGAAATTCGCAGCCGTCGCCTGCGCCTGAAGCTCGCAGCCAGTTGGGTGATCTTCAGCTCGACAACAATTACGAATGATAACTACTCGCAATTCATCCATCCCCTGCGCGGGGCGAAATGAAAGAAAATGCAGGATCGGGCAGTTTATCCACAGCTCAGCCAACTTGCCCGTTGACACGATTCAGGAGGGGTCATATCAGACGCCCCTCGCGGCGACGTAGCCGTCACGCGGATGTAGCTCAGTTGGTTAGAGCGCCGGCCTGTCACGCCGGAGGTCGCGGGTTCGAGCCCCGTCATTCGCGCCACTTCTTCCTTACAATTGAAGAAGCTAGCCGAAGGTTCGGGGATCCCTCGCACCCAGGACTTATCTTTTCGCCCCACTGTTCACGGCGTCGTCGTCCTCTCCCCGGGCCGCAGAAAGAGCCGCGTCACCTCGGGGTGAGCTGCCTGGATCGCCGAGCTGAGTTCCTGCGCGGCGCGCTCTACGCCGCGGCCCGGCAGATCGTCGTCAAAGTCGATCGTCACCCCGACCAGCACTTCCCGCGGTCCCAGGTGCAGGCTGAGCACCTCGATCACCTCGACCACGCGAGGATCGGCCGCCAGGATCCTGCGGATGTCGGCGACCGTCTCCGGCGCGGCCGCTTCGCCGACGAGCAGACTCCGGGTCTCATTCGCCATGAAAACGGCGACTCCGACCAGCAACGTGCCGATCGCGACGGAAGCGGCCCCATCGGCCCAGTGCTGGTCGAACACCACTGCAGCCGTGACGCCGATCAAGGCGAAGCACAGGCCGATCAGCGCGCCGGCGTCCTCCAGCAGCACCGCGAACAGGCTCGGGTCTTTGCTGCGATGAACCGCCGACAGCATTCGACGCCTTGGCGCCCGGCTTCGGCTCTCGCGCCATGCCACGGAGAAGGAGGCGCCCTCGAATCCAATCGCCAGGCCGAGGACCACGAAATTCACCCAGGGGCGATTCATCGGCTCCGGGTTGGCGATCTTGAGCAGACCCTCATAGATCGAGACCGCCCCACCCAGGGCAAAGATCATCAGCGCGACGACGAAGCTCCAGAAATAGAGTTCCATGCCGTAGCCGAACGGATGGCTGGCGTCGGGCGCCCGAGCGGCGCGCTTCATCCCGAGAAGCAGCAGGCCCTGGTTGCCGGTGTCGACGACCGAGTGGATCGCCTCGGTGAGCATGGCCGAGGAGCCCGTGAAGACGTAGGCGACGAACTTGCTGGCCGCGATCGCCAGATTGCCCGCGGCG
The DNA here is from genome assembly GCA_023445705.1 of Pseudomonadota bacterium. Lineage (GTDB taxonomy): Bacteria > Pseudomonadota > Alphaproteobacteria > Caulobacterales > Caulobacteraceae > Phenylobacterium. Next base: position 1,098 of record JAEXKM010000456.1, on the reverse strand, counting down.
GCGGCATAGACGGCGATCTTTGAATCTCCGGCCATGCCTCCCTCCTCACGATCGGCGAAGCGCCTAGGCCTGGCGCATCGCCTTCAGCGCCGCGCCCCAACGCGCCAACTCGTCGAGCATCGCCTTGGCCGAGGTCTCATGCAGCTCATTGGGCGTGAAGCGCTTCTCGGCGCCCAGATGCTGGGGAAAGTTGGGGATCAGCACCTGCTCGGGCAGGGGCATGATCTTGAAGTTCGTCATCATCAGCTTCTCGGCCTGGACGGCGCGCATCCCGCCCGAGACGCCGCCATAGCTGACAAATCCGGCCACCTTGTCGCGCCACTCGGCGACCAGGTAGTTCATCGCGTTCACCAGAGAGGGCGGCGGGCCATAGTTGTACTCCGGCGTCACGAACACATAGGCGTCCGCCCGCTCGACGCTGGCGCTCCAGGCCTTGGTGTGATCGTGCTCATATTGGCGCAAGCGCGGATGGTGGGGCTCGTCGAAGACCGGAAGCTGATAGTCGGCCAGGTCCTCCAGCGTCACGTCAAAGCTCCCATGCGCCTTGGCGTACGCCTCGAACCAGCGACCGATGGATATGCCGACCCGTCCGGGACGGGTGGAACAGACGATGACGTTGAGCTTCAGGGACATGTCGCGACCTCGTGTTGGACGGGCCAAGCTATAGCGCGTCGGCTGCGCGCCGCTATCGGCTTCACGAAACCGCTCTCGCCTCCTCCTAGCTCACCAGTTCGGCGCTTCGCGTGAGCACGAAATCCTTCGGATCCGGCGCTAAGGTCGCGCGCCAATAATCCATCAGGGCGAAGGGCCAGTTCTGGCTGACGCGGCCGGTTTCATTCTTGTACCAGCTCGTGACCTGGGGAGCGCCCCAAGCCATCAGCTTGTTGCCCTCGTCCACCCGCGCGTTGAACGCCTCGAAGACGTCCTGGCGCGGCTCCATCGCGTCCATCCCCGTTTCCGCCAGCAGCTTCAGGCAGCCCACGATGTAGCGAACGCTGCACTCCGAAAAGAAGATGATCGAGCCGTTGACCACGATGTTGGTGTTCGGGCCGTAGATCATGAACAGGTTGGGGAAGTTCGGGACCGTCATGCCTAGAT
>JAEXKM010000417.1 GCA_023445705.1 Pseudomonadota bacterium | reverse complement strand
GCGCAGCAGCGGTCTCCGCCACATGACAACCCCGTAAGCTTCCCTCGCCCGCGCCGAGTGCTAGGTTCGCCGTTCGCCAATCGGGAAGTCCGTATGTTCCGTCACGCCGCGCTCGCGTTCACCCTCTGCCTGGGCCTCGCCCTTCCGGCCTATGCGGCCGACACGGTCCCGCCCATCGCCTATCGCGAGCGGACGCTTGCCAACGGCCTGAGGGTCTTCTCCTCGGTCGACCGCACCACGCCGAACGTCACCGTCCAGATGTGGTACGGCGTCGGCTCCAAGGACGATCCGGTCGGCCGCTCGGGCTTCGCGCACCTCTTCGAGCACATGATGTTCAAGGCCACGCGCGACATGCCGTCGGAAACCATCGACCGCATGACCGAGGACGTGGGCGGCTTCAACAACGCCTCCACCTACGACGACTTCACGAACTACTATGAGGTGGTCCCCGCCAATCACCTGCAGCGCCTGCTGTGGGTCGAGGCCCAGCGCCTGGGCTCCCTGGTCGTCGACGAAGCGACCTTCAAGTCCGAGCGCGACGTGGTGAAGGAGGAGCTGCGCCAGTCGGTGCTGAGCCAGCCCTACGGCCGCCTCTTCTATCTCTACCTTCCCGAGGCCAGCTACCAGGTCCACCCTTACAAGCGCCCCGGCATCGGCTCGATCGAGGAGCTGGACGCCGCGACCATCGACGATGTCCGCGCCTTCCACGCCGCCTATTACCGCCCCGACAACGCCGCCCTCATCGTGGTCGGCAACTTCGACGAGGCCGAGCTCGACGCCTGGGTCGACAAATATTTCGGCCCGCTGAAGAGCCCCTCCGAACCGATCAAGCGCGTCACCACCGTCGAACCGCCGCGCACCACGCCGGGCACATACAAGGGCTATGGGCCGAACGTGCCCTTGCCCGCCATCCTGATGACCTGGCACGCCCCGGACGCGGCCAGCCCCGACGCCGCGGCCCTGACCGTGCTCGACACCATCCTCTCGGGCGGCAAGTCCTCGCGCCTCTACGACAGCCTTGTCTACGAGCAGCAGGTCGCCACCGAGGTGTTCTCCGACGCCTCCCTGCCCCAGCAGCCGGGGCTCGTCATGCTCGGCGCCGTGCTGGCCAGCGGCAAGTCCATCGAGGACGGCCAGAAGGCGCTGCTGGCCGAGGTCTCGCGCCTGCGCGAAGCCCCGCCGACCGCCGCCGAACTCTCCGAGGCCAAGAACGAACTGATCGCCGGCAAGCTGCGCGAGCGCGAGACCATCGACGGCCGCGCCTTCGCCCTCGGCTACGCCCTGCGCACGGCCGGCGACCCGGCCCTCGCCAACCGCCAACTGGCGGAGCTCCAGGCCGTGACCGCCGAGGACGTCCAGCGCGTGGCGCAGAAGTACCTGACCGACGCCGGCCGCATGACCATCCTCTACCAGCCCGAGAGCGCACGTCCGGCCGGCGAAAAGGATCCCACGCCCAAGCCCCCGGTCGTCGCCTCGGCCAAGTACGACGGGCCGGTCGTCACCCTCGCCCCCGAGGGCCAGCGCCAGGCGCCCCCCGCCCCTGGAATCCCGGTCGCGCCGGTTCTGCCCAAGCCCGCGGAAAAGACCCTGGCCAATGGCCTGAAGGTCATCGTCGCCAAGTCGTCCGACCTGCCGCTCGTCACCGCGTCCCTGACCGTGCGCGCCGGCGCCTGGGCCGATCCGCAGGGCCTGGCCGGCGCCATGGGCATGACCGCCGGCATGCTGACCGAGGGCACCCGCACCCGCAGCGCCCAGGAAATCGCCAGCCAGACCGAAGCCCTGGGCGCCAACCTCGGCTCCGGCGGCGGCCAGGAGTCTTCCTCGGTCAGCCTCAACGTCATGCCCGGCAACCTCGCCGCGGCCATGGAGATCATGGCCGACGTGGCGCGCAACCCGGCCTTCGCCCAGGAGGAGCTGGACCGCCAGCGCGCCCAGGCCCTCGACGGCCTCTCGGTCGCCTTCCAATCCCCGGGCTCCCTGGCCGGCTTCGCCGCCTCGCCGGTGATCTTCTCGGGCACGCCCTTCGGCCACGTGCCTTCGGGCACCCCGGCCTCGCTGAAGAAGCTGAGCACCGCCGAACTCGCGCGCCTGCACCAGACCTACTTCCGGCCCGACAACGCCATCCTGGTGATGACCGGCGACATCACGCCCGAGCAGGGCTTCGCCCTGGCCGAGAAGACCCTCGGCGACTGGAAGGCGCCCGCCGGCGCCGCTCCGCCCCGTGGCGAGGTCGCGCCCGCCGCCCCGCCCCGCGCCGTCGCCATCGACCTGCCGGGCACGGGCCAGGCCGCGGTCACCGTCGCGAAGGCCGCCATCGCCCGCAGCGATCCGCAATACTACCCGGCGATCGTCGCCAACTCGGTGCTCGGCGGCGGCTATTCGGCGCGCCTGAACCAGGAGATCCGCATCAAGCGCGGCCTCTCCTACGGGGCCAATTCCCGGCTGTCGGCCATGCGCACCACCGGCCTCTTCCGCGCCGTGGCCCAGACCAAGAACGAGTCCGCCCCCGAGGTGCTCGACCTGATCACGGCCGAGCTGAAGCGCCTGGGCGCCACGGCGCCCACCGCCGACGAACTCAAGGCCCGCAAGTCGGTCCTGATCGGCGGCTTCGGCCGCGAACTCGCCACCACCGACGGCCTCGCAAACATCCTCGGCAATCTCGCCCTCTACGACCTGCCGCTCGCCGAGGTCGCCGCCTATACCGGCAAGGTCGAAGCGGTCACCGCCGGCCAGGTCCAGGACTTCGCCGCCAAGAACCTCAGCCCCGACGCCGTCAGCGTCATCGTCGCCGGCGACGCCAAGGCCTTCACCCCCGGCTTAAAGCAACGCCGCCCGAACCTGGAAGTCGTTCCCGCCGCCCAGATCAACCTGGACTCCCCGAGCCTGAGGTGAGGCGGTCTAGCCATGGGTAGTAACAGTGTCATCCCGGTTTCGGCTGCAAGCCGAAGACCGGGACCCATGAACACCTGATGGCCGCCGTCAGATCATCGGCGGCCCGTCAGGCTTCATCATCGACGGATAGAGATCACCCCAGTGGGGGTTTTCGGCCTCGACCAGCCGGGTCTTCCATTCGCGCCGCCAACGCTTGAGCTGCTTCTCGAACCGGATCGCTTCGCCGACCTCGCCATAGGCGCGCCACCAGACCAGCCGGTCCACGTCATATCGCTTGGTGAAGCCCTCGATCTCCTTGGCCTTGTGCTGGTGCCCACGGCTTTCGAGGCTGTTGGTCACGCCGACATAGAGCGTCCCATGCCGCCGACTGGCGAGGATGTAGACGTAGTAGCTCAATCCCCACCATCGGCGCTTATGGGTCCCGGACAAGCCCTCCAGGCTTTCCGGGATGGCACTTTGTGGTGGAGCTTGCCCCTATCGCAGTTCGCGAAGCAATGCGCCAAGATCCTCCCCCATTGGGGGAGGTGGATTGCGGCGCAGCCGCGATACGGAGGGGGCCGCCGACAGGCGGTCCCACCTATCGGCCGCAAACCTCCCTACGCCCCCCGCGCCCACTTCGTCAGGTCGCGCTCGCGCCCCATCAGGGCCAGGCCCGAAGCGATGGACTCCAGTTCCGCCCCGCTCTCGATCTTCCCGGCCTCGAAACGCCGATAGAAGATGTCGCGCACGGCCGGCACCAGGGACGAGCCGCCGGTCAGGAACACCCGGTCGATCCCCTCAGGAGAAAGCCCCGCATCGGCCAGGGCCGCGTCCACCGCGGTCTCGATGAGCTGCAGCTCCGGGGCGATCCAGCTTTCGAACTCGCCCCGCTCGACCTGGCGGGCGATGTCGATGGCTCCCGCGTCGAAGCGGAACTCGGCCTGGCCCTGGGCCGACAGCGCCTCCTTCACGTCCGACACCGCGCGATAGAGGCGATAGCCGTAGTTTTCGTCCAGCACCTCGACCAGGCGCTCGATCTTCTCCGGCTCCACGGCCTCCTTCACCAGCTTGCGGATCTCGCGCATGTCACGGCTGGCCCGCATCAGCGCCAGCTGGTCCCAGCGGGCGAAGGTCGAATAGTAGCGGTTGGGGATCGGCAGCACCTTGCCGAACGAGGTGTAGCTCGACCCCTTGCCCAACTCGGGCGAGACCAGGTTGTCGATGATCCGGTAGTCGAAGGCGTCGCCCGCCACGCCCACGCCGGCCCGGCCCAGCGGCGTCGAACGGATCTCCCCGCCCTCGCGGGTGAAACGGATGATCGAGAAGTCGCTGGTGCCGCCGCCGAAGTCGCCGACCAGCACGGTGGCGTCCTCGGTCAGTTCGCGGGCGAAGAAGAACGCCGCTCCCACCGGCTCATAGGCATAGAGGATTTCTTCGAACCCCAGTCGCCGGAACCCGGTCTCATAGCGCGAGAGAGCCAGGCTCTCGTTCGGCGCGCCGCCGGCGAAGGTCACCGGACGGCCGACGATCACCCGCTTCGGCAGTTCGGCCAGGTCCGCGCCCGCATGGTCGCGCAGCTTCAGGAGGAAGGCCGAGAGCAGATCCTCGAACTGGTAGCGGCGGCCGACGATCTGGGTCTCGGTGAAGCTCTCCGAGGCCGCGAAGCTCTTGAACGACTGGATGAACCGCGTTTCCAGCGGGTCTTCCACATAGGCCTCGATCGCCCAGGGCCCGGCCTCGACCTCGCGCTCCTTGGGCTGGTCGGGCGGGGCGTAGAACGACAGCGCCGAGCGGAAGGCGAACACCTCGCGCTCAGGGGCCGGGAACTTGACCAGATGGGCCGGGCCCCGCGGGCCGGCTAGCGCAACGACCGTGTTGGTCGTGCCGAAATCGATACCGATGCTGAGACCGGTCATGGCGTGCGCTCCTGTTTGGGCGAGGAAGCGCCGGGGTTCAGATCCTCCCCTTTTGGGGGAGGTGGATCGATGCAAAGCATCGAGACGGAGGGGGCGCCGATAGGCGGGTGTCCCCCTCAGTCAGCCTAACGGTTGCCAGCTCCCCCAATGGGGGAGCATCTAATCTTCCGGCCTCTGCCTCTTCTCCGGGGGTGGACGGACGAGCCGTCCGCGCCCCCGAGGAGCGGACGGCCTTTTAGTTCATGTGCTTGCGCACGAGGCTCATGCTTGCGCCTCGACCGCGTCCTGCTCGTAGGCGGCCAGCGTCGCCATCTGCAGGACCCGCGAAACCGAGGCCGAGAGCGGCGCGATCTGCACCGACTTCGAAAGCCCCAGCAGCAGCGGCCCGATCACCGTCGCCCCGCCCAGCGCCTGGACAAGCTGGGTCGAGATCGCGGCCGAATGTATCGCCGGCATGATCAGCACGTTGGCCGGGCCGGTCAGGCGCATGAAGGGATAGTTCACGCGCTTGCTGGGATCGAGAGCCAGGGCCGGCGGCATTTCGCCCTCGTACTCGAAGTCGACCTCCATCTCGTCGAGGATGGCGACGGCGTCGCGCACCTTCTCCGAACGGACGCCCATCGGATTGCCGAACGTCGAGTAGGACATGAAGGCGACCCGCGGCACGTAGCCCAGGCTCTTCACCGTCCGCGCCGCTTCCATGGCGATCTCGACCAGCTCCTCGGCCTCCGGCATCTCGGTGACGTTGGTGTCGGCGATGAACAGGGTGTGCCCCTTGGCCAGGGCGACGCTCATGCCCATGACCCGGCCGCCGATGGCCGGATCGATGACCCGCAGCACCTCTTCCAGCACCTGATCGTAGGAGCGGGTGACCCCGGTGACCATGCCGTCTGCATAGCCCAGCGCCACCATCGAGGCGGCGAAGGAGTTGCGGTCCTGGTTGATCAGCCGCTGGACGTCGCGCTTCAGGTAGCCCTGGCGCGACAGCCGCTCGTAGAGGAAGTCGACGAACTCGGGATTGTGGCGCGAGACGCGGGCGTTGATGATCTCCAGGCCGCTTTCGGCCGGATCGAGGCCCGCGGCCACCATGTTTTCCTTCACCAGCTCGTCGCGGCCGACCAGGATCGCGTGACCCAGGCCCGCAGCTTCGAAGGCGTGAGCCGCGCGGATCACCGTCGGCTCCTCGCCCTCGGCGAAGACGATGCGCTTGTTCGGCGCCTTCAGCACTGCGCCCTGCAGCTTCTGGAGGAAGGCCGCGGTGGGATCGAGGCGCTGGGCCAGCGAGTCCCGATAGGCGTCCATGTCGGTGATCGGCCGGCGGGCCACGCCGCTGTCCATCGCCGCCTGGGCGACGAAGGGCGGGATGTACGAGATCAGCCGCGGGTCGAAGGGCGAGGGAATGATGTACTGCGGCCCGAACTTGAGCTGCACGCCATGATAGGCGGCCGCCACCTCGTCCGGCACATCCTCGCGGGCCAGTTGGGCCAGCGCCTGGGCGCAGGCGATCTTCATTTCCATGTTCACGCGGCGGGCGCGCACGTCCATGGCGCCGCGGAAGATGTAGGGGAAGCCCAGGACGTTGTTCACCTGGTTCGGATAGTCCGACCGGCCGGTGGCGACGATGGCGTCGGCGCGCACGGCGTGCACGTCTTCCGGCAGGATCTCCGGGTCCGGGTTGGCCATGGCGAAGATGATCGGCTGGGGAGCCATCGACTTGACCATATCCTGGGTCAGGGCGCCCTTGACCGACAGACCAAGGAAGACGTCCGCGCCCTGCAGGGCCTCGGCCAGGGTGCGCGCGTCGGTCTCGACCGCATGCGCGCTCTTCCACTGGGTCATGTCATTGGGACGGCCCTTGTAGATCACGCCCTTGGAGTCGCAGGCGATGACGTTCTCGGGCGACACGCCCATGGCCTTGATCAGGTCCAGGGTGGCGATGCCCGCCGCGCCGGCGCCGTTCAGCACCACCTTGACCTTGGAGAGGTCGCGACCGGTGATGTGGCAGGCGTTGATCAGGCCCGCGGCCGAGATGATCGCCGTGCCGTGCTGGTCGTCGTGGAAGACCGGGATGTCGAGCAGCTCCTGCAGCTCAGTCTCGATCCGGAAGCACTCGGGGCTCTTGATGTCCTCGAGGTTGATGCCGCCGAAGGTCACGCCGATGTTCTTGACCACCGTGATGATCTCGTCGGGATCGGTGGCGCTGACCTCGATGTCGATCGAGTCGACGTCGGCGAAGCGCTTGAAGAGGACGCTCTTGCCCTCCATCACCGGCTTGGACGCCAGGGCGCCCAGGTTGCCCAGGCCCAGGATGGCGGTGCCGTTCGACACCACGGCCACCAAGTTGCCCTTGGAGGTGTAGTCGTAGGCGGCCTCGGGATCCTCGGCGATCTTGAGTACGGGTACGGCCACGCCCGGCGAATAGGCAAGCGACAGGTCCCGCTGGGTCGCCATCGGCTTGGTCGGCGCGATCGCGATTTTCCCGGGGGTCGGGTGCTTGTGGAAGCTCAGCGCTTCCTCGTCGGTGAAGGTGCGTTTTTCGGCGTCGCTCATAGGCGCGGCGTTTCCTCTACCCGCTTTGAATTTGGAGGGCGCCAACCTATAGAGCCGGCCCCGCCCCCACAACAGGGGCGGCGAAGCTGTTGGCCCGCAGCAAGCCATCGGCGAGTTTCGGGACTGATCGGCACAAAACCTGCCGCTAGACCGGGTCACCCGGCCATTCCATGCCCACCGCGCCGATAGATGCCGATCGGGTTTTCCTGATGAAAGTCCGTCTGGCGCGTTGAAAAGCGGAAGAAATCGCTCGTCGCCGCGCCGCAGCCAGCCTCGGCCGATCGTCACGCCGCCGAACATATCCTGCCGATTGCGCTCAAGCCTCGGGAACGCGAAACTGGAGCGCATCTGTTTCGCGTCTCCGGAGATTTCCCCCTGACCGCCCCTATCGACATCGCCGTCGCCGGCGCGCTTGGCCGCATGGGCCAGGCCGTGGCCAAGGCCGTCTCCGGCCGCGACGACGTCCGCCTCGCCGCCCGCTTCGACCGCCCCGGCGCCCAGGCCGAGGGGCTGGTTTCCATCGAGGAAGCGCTGGACGCGGCCCAGGTGGCGATCGACTTCACCACCCCAGCGGCGTCCGTGGCCCTGGCCCGGATGGCCGCCGAGCGCGGCGGGCCCGCCCTGGTGATCGGCTCGACCGGCCTCTCTGAAGAGGACATCGCCGCCATCGGCGAGGCCGCCAAGCGTGTCCCGATCGTGCGCGCGGGCAACTTCTCGCTGGGGGTCAACATGCTGATGGGCCTGGTCAGCCAGGCCGCCCGCGCCCTCGGCCCGGACGCCTACGACATCGAGATCTTCGAAGGCCACCACCGCCGCAAGGTCGACGCCCCCTCGGGCACCGCCCTGATGCTGGGCGAGGCCGCCGCCGCCGGCCGCAACGTCAGGCTGGCCGACGTCGCCCAGCGCGTTCGGGATGGCATCACCGGACCGCGCCCGCAGGGCGAGATCGGCTTCTCGGTCATGCGCGGCGGCGACATCATCGGCGAGCACTCGGTGAGCTTCGTCGCCGACGACGAGATCCTGACCCTCAGCCACTCGGCGCGGGACCGCGGCCTCTTCGCCCGCGGCGCGGTGGAGGCCGCCCGCTGGGCCGCGCTCCAGCCGCCTGGCGAGTACGACATGCAGGACGTCCTGGGCCTGAAATGACCGACATCCTCGCCCGCGACGCCACCGCCCAGCTCGCGGCGCTGAAGGCGAAGGAAATCTCCGCGGTCGAGCTGCTGAAGCTCGCCCTGGCCCGGCACGAGCAGACCCACGGCCAGCTCAACATCGTCGTCGCCGCCGACCTGGAACGGGCGATCGAAGCGGCCAAGGCGGCGGACGACCTGCGGGCCAAGGGCGCCGGCGGCGCCCTGACCGGCCTGCCCATGACCATCAAGGACACCCTGGACGTGGCGGGCATGCCCGCCTCTTCCGGCGTCGAGGCCCTGCGCCGGCGCAAGGCCGAGGACGCCCGCGCCGTCGCCCGCGCCCGTCAGGCCGGCGCAGTGATCTGGGGCAAGACCAACGTCCCGGTGATGGCGGCCGACTGGCAGAGCTTCAATCCGCTCTACGGGACCAGCAACAACCCGTGGGACCTCTCCCGCACGCCTGGCGGTTCGTCCGGAGGCGCGGCCGCGGCCCTCGCCGTGGGCGTTACGCCGCTGGAAATCGGCTCCGACATCGGCGGCTCCCTGCGCGTGCCGGCCAGCTTTTGCGGGGTGTTTTCGCACAAGCCGACCTGGGGCCTCGTCAGCCAGGTCGGTCACGTCCCGCCCTCGCCCGGTGCCCACGCCGAGCGAGACCTGAACGTGGTGGGGCCGATGGCCCGCTCGGCGCGGGACCTGCGGCTGCTCATGTCCATCCTGACCGAAGGGGTTCCGGCGAAGGCCGAGATCGCCGACCCGGCGCGGCTGAAGATCGGGCTCTGGCTCGACGGCCCGCCCCTGGATCCCGAGGTCCGCACGGTCATCGAGGACCTGGCCCAGCGCCTGACGCTGTCGGGGGTAGAGGTGCGGCCAATCTCCGCGCCGGCGCCCCTCGACCAGCTCATGGCCGCCTACCAGGTGCTGCTCGGTTCTGCGCTGGCGACCGATATGCCGCCGGCGATCCAGGCCGGCATGCGGCGCATGCGCGGGCCCGCGGGCCTGGCCTTGAAGTTCGGCGCCGGGGCCAATTCCTGGGCCGGGCAGGTCCGGGCCTACACGGCCAGCCACGCCGAGTGGATCGCCGCCGACGAGACCCGCGCCCGCCTCAAGCACACGGTCGAGGAGGCGTTCGGCGCGTTCGACGCGATCATCGCGCCGGTAGCGCCCGTCCCGGCCTTCCCGCACGACCACCGCCCCTTCCAGAAGCGGCGGCTGAAACTCTCGGACGGCGCCCAGGCGCCCTATTCGTCGATGCTGAGCTGGATCGCCCTGGCCACCGCCTGCCACCTGCCGGTGACGACGATTCCCGCCGGGCTAACCGCGGGCGGCCTTCCGGTCGGGGCGCAGATCATCGGGCCGCACGGGGCCGACTCCCGCACCCTGGCCATCGCCCAGACCATCGACGAGAACTTCGCCGGCTTCGTCGCCCCGCCCTTCGCCGGCGCTTGAGGCCCGCGCCGGCCTCTGGCATCTGACGCTGCCTCTCGCCTGTAAGGATCCCCATGACGCAGCCCCGCCTGACCGCGACCTTCAAACGCTGGGAAGGAAATCGCGACCTGCCCCTTCCGGCCTACGCTACGGCCGGCGCCGCCGGCTTCGACTTCCGCGCCGCGGTGCCTGAAGGCGAGACCGTGACCATCGAGCCGAACGCGCGGGCGCTGATCCCCACCGGCTTCGCGGTCGCCCTGCCCGAGGGCTACGAGATGCAGATCCGCCCCCGCTCGGGCCTCGCCGCCAAGAACGGCGTCTCGATCGTCAATGCGCCGGGCACGGTCGATTGCGACTACCGCGGCGAAATCCTGGTCTGCCTGATTAATCTCGGCGCAGAGCCCTTCCATGTCCGCCGCGGCGATCGGATCGCCCAGGGGATCATCGCCGCCGCGCCGCAGTGGAATCTGGTCGAGGCCGAAGAGCTGGACGACACCCTCCGTGGCGCCGGCGGGCACGGCTCGACCGGGGTCTAGTCAAAGCTGTCATCCCGGTTTCGGTCGCAGACCGAAGACCGGGACCCATGAACACCTGATCTTCTATGAGGTGACATCGGCCTTCGCCAAGCATCCCATTCTCGGCGCGAATGGGTCCCGGTCTTGCTTTCGCAAACCGGGATGACACCCAAGAAGACTAACGCCGAAGCACCAGCCCGGCCCGCACCGTGCGGGGCTGGTCGAAACTTTCCAGGCCGTCCCCGGTCTCGGCCGTCTCGATCTTGGCGTCGAGCAGGTTCTCAGCGGCCGCGTAGAGCGTGACGTTGCGCGACACGGTCCAGTCGGCGCGCAGGTTGACCTGCGTCCCGGCCGAGAGCTTTCGCGTGTTGAGGTCGTCGTCCCAGCGATCGCCTTCGTAGCGGACCACCGCCCGCAGGTTCAGCCGCTCTGCGGGCCGCCAACCACCCTCGGCGGCGGCGGTGAGCTGCGGCGTCTGGGCCGGCCGCAGGCCGGTGAGCTGAGGCGCGGCCGAACCGCCGTCGACCTCGGCGTCGGTATAGGCGGCGGCCAAGCGCAGAGAGGCGGTTTCCCAACTACGAGCGACTTCGGCCTCGACGCCATAGGCGTCCACCTGGCCGGCGTTCTGGCGCTGGCGCAGCACCCCGCCCTCGGGGATGAAACCGGCGATGGGGAAGATCGCCGGACCAAAGCCCACGGTCACGTTGGCGATCGCCCCCTCCAACCGGTTGGCGAACACGGTGACGTCCCAGCGCCAGGCTCCCTCTGAGCCGAGGCCGAACTCGACCCCGTACAGCTTCTCCGGCTCCAGCCCCGCATTGGCCTCGGTGACATCGTTACCGACCCGGAACGGCCGGTAGAGTTCATTCAGCGTCGCGGGCCGGAAACCGACATAGGCGGCGGTGCGCAGATAGCGGTCGGCGCGGGCGTCGTAGCGCGCGCCCAGCCGCGCGGTGGGCAGCCAGCCGTCACGATCCTCTGGCCGGTTGTCGAGGGTCGCAGCGCCAGTGGCCAGGTCCCATTCGCGGCGATGGCCCTCGAAGGTGGCCCAGCGGTCCAGCCGCGCCCCGGCGGTCAGCATCCAGGCGCCGGCGTTGCGATAGGCCTCGCCATAGACGCCCACCACTGACTGGGTCCCGCCGGCGATCCGCCCGCGAGTAAAGGCGCCGCCCATGTAGCGGAAATTCTCGCGGGTCTCCCCGTCGAACAGGCGCGCATCCGCGCCCAACTCCCACCCTCCGGCGGCCCGGTCCTGGCGCAGGGCGGCGTTGAAGCCGTAGCCGGCGGCCGGGGTCGCATACTGCTCATTGGCCGGGGTGGTGCTGTTGCGGCCCGCGGCGACGGCCGCCGAGCGGTTCTCCAGGTCTGAGCGCTTGACCCAGGCCTGGACCCGCCAGCCCAGTTCCCCGCCCTCGGCGGCGTCGGCCAGGGTCGCCGAGGCCGTGGCTCCAGTGGCGCGGGAGTCCGCGCCGACCACGCCGGCGCCCCGCTTTTCCTGATAGCCCGACAACCGCACCGCCAGTTCCCGACTGGCCAGTTTCGGCGTCCAGCGCAGCGCGCCCGAGAGGCCGCGGTAGTAGAGCGCGTCGTCAGCCGCGCCCCGGCCCGGCCCCATCGGGACCCAGCCGTCGCTGCGCTCGGCCGCCACCGCGGCAAAGACGTCGCCCACCGCGCCGGCCGCCGCCCCGCCCACAAGCCCTCGCTCGCCGCCATAGACCTCATACTCGCCGCCCCGCGGGACGCTGGTCCGTTCCTGCAGCTGGATGACCCCGGTCAAGGCCCCCGCCCCGTAAGGTCCCGCGCCCGCGCCGCGAACCACGCGCGCCTGCTCCACCGCGATCGGCGGCAGGCCCGTCCAAAGCACCCAGCCGCCGAAGGGATCGTTCTGTGGCACGCCATCCAGGGTGACCAGGGCGCGGCTGGCGCCCGAGCCCGCGATCGAGCGGACGCTGATCCCCTGGGTGGTCGGGTTCGAGGCCTGGCTCGAGGTGCGCCGGAAGAGTTGCACGCCCGGCGTGGCGGTCAGCGCCTCGTCCAGGCGCGGCGCGGTTGCGATCGCCTCACCCTCGATGGTCAGGATCGAAAAGGCCCGGTCGGCGGGCGACGGCGGCAGGCGCGCGGCCTCCACCACGACGGCGTCCACCAGGGGCGGCAGGTCGGCGGGCACGGAAATCCTATCTCGATCTCGATTGAAGGGCCGGCGGCATCGGGCCGCCCATGGCCCAGTCCAGCAGTTCGACCGTGTGGACCACCGGCGTCGCCGTTCCGGCCGCGATCTGGGTCATGCAGCCGATGTTCCCGGTGGCGATGACGTCCGGGCGGGTGGCGGCGAGGTTGGCGACCTTGCGCTCGCGCAATTGCCCTGCGAGTTCCGGCTGCAGGAGATTGTAGGTCCCCGCCGAGCCGCAGCAGATGTGCGCCTCGACCGGTTCGACCACCGTGAAGCCGGCCGCCTTCAGCAGGGCCTTGGGCTCCTCGCGCACCTGCTGCCCATGCTGCAGCGAGCAGGCGGCGTGGTAGGCGACGGTCAGGCCCATGGGCGGCGGCCCATCCGGCTGCAAGGCCGCGAGCACCTCGCTGACGTCGCGCGCCAAGGCCGAGACCTGCGCAGCGTCCGCGGCCAGTTCGGCGTCCTCGCGGAACATAAAGCCGTAGTCCTTCACGCTGGTCCCACAGCCGGACGCCGTGACGACGATGGCGTCCAGGCTGCCCAGTTCCCCGCGCCAAGCCTCGATGTTGGCGCGGGCCAGGGCGTGCGCCTGATCGGCCTTTCCCAGGTGATGGGGCAGCGCGCCGCAGCAACCTGAGCCGGCGAACACCACGACCTCCGCCCCGAGCCGGTTCAGCAGGCGGATGGCCGAGCCGTTGATCTCAGGCGCCAGGACCGGCTGCACGCAACCGGCCAGCAGGGCCAGGCGCATCCGGCGCGCTCCCTGGGCGGGAAACACCTGCGGCGTCTCCGCGCGATCGGGCGCCGGCAACCGCTCCGGAGCCATGGCGGCCATGCCCTTCAGCCGGCCGGGCAGCAGCCGGTGAAACGGCCGCGTGGCCCGCGCCAGCCGCAAGGCCCCGCGGAACCCGGCCCGGTTGGGCAACAGCCGGGCGAGCAGGTTACGCAGGAACCGCTCGGGCCAGGGCCGCACATGGTGGATCTCGATATAAGCCCGCGCATGGTCCACCAGGTGCATGTAGTTCACGCCGGACGGACAGGTGGTCATGCAGGACAGGCACGAGAGGCAGCGATCCACGTGCTCGACCGTCCGCGGCGACGGCGGACCGCCTTTCTCGAGCATCTCCTTCATCAGGTAGATGCGGCCGCGGGGGCTATCGAGCTCGTCGCCAAGCAGCAGGAAAGTCGGGCAGGTCGCCGTGCAGAAGCCGCAGTGAACGCAGGTGCGAATGATCTTCTCGGACGCGGCGTTGTCGGCGTCGGCCAATTGTTCGGGACTGAAGCTGGTCTGCATCAGGCGTGCATCCGGCCGGGGTTGAAGAGGCCTTGCGGGTCGAACTGGCGGCGCACCCGCTCGGTCAGGGCGGCGACGCCCGGCGACGACGGCTGGAATGGCGCGACACTCGCACGGATATCCGGCGCGGCCCGCATCAGGGTCGCATGGCCATCGCCGCCGGCGACCTCCTGCAACACCCGCCGCACATGGCCTGCATGAGCATCAGGCGCGTCGGACGTCTCCAGCCAGACCGCCCCGCCGCCCCAGTCGTAGAAGCAGCGACCGGCCAGTTCCCGCGCCAGCCGCTCGCCCAACGCCGCGCCCTTGGCCGGGGGGACCGACAGCTTCCAGACCGGCCGCGCGCCGCCGGCGAAGAAGGACGCATCGCCGATGGCGCCCCACAGCGCCGCGCCGGCGTCGCGATGGAGCAGCGCCTGCTCGCCCAGGCCGTCCAGCAACTCGGCCAGGTGACCGATCCGGGCAGCCACCGAAGGCCTGACGCCCTCGACTCGCAGCAAGGTCGCCGCGCGCCCCCCGAACAGCTCGGAGACGCCGGCCGGCAGATGGGCGGCGGAAGAAACCTGGGCCGCGCAGCCCAGCCCCCGCGACATCGCCACGACGGCGGCCGCGTCGGACAGGTCGAGGATAACAAGCGTGGTCGCGTCCGGTGGGGCCGGCAGCACCTTTAGGGTCAGCTCGGTGACAACGCAGAGCGTTCCGAAGCTGCCGGTGACCAGCTTGGTGATGTCGAAGCCGGTGACGTTCTTGACCACCCGCCCGCCGGCTCCGAAGGCCTCGCCGAATCCGTTGACGCCCTTGACCCCCAGGCAGTGGTCGCGCGGCCCGCCGGCCGTGATGCGCCGCGGGCCGCCACGGCCGGTCAGCATCGCCCCGCCGACAGTTCCCTGTCCGGGCGGCTGGCCCCAAAGCGGCCCGAAATCCGGCGGCTCGAACGCCAGGCACTGGCCACGCTGCGCCAAGAGTTCGACGATCTCGGCCATCGGCGTGGCGGGCGCGACGGCCAGGATCAGTTCCTCGGGCTGGTAGGCGACGACGCCGCGCAGGGCCGAGAGATCAAGGAGCGCGGCGGCGTCCACCGGCCGGCCGAAGCCGCGCCGGGTTGCCGTTCCGACGAGTTCCACGGGAAGGTCGTCAGCCAGGGCCTGCGCGACGCAGGCCGCCGCCTCGTCGGCGTTGCTGGGGCTCCAGGTGCGGATCACGTCAAAAGCGCTCGAGTTCTGGGAAGCGGACCTGGCCTCCGTGAATGTGGACCCGGCCGAGCTCGGCGCACCGGCAGAGCTTGGGAAACACCTTGCCGGGATTGAGCAGGCCATCCTCGTCGAAGGCGCATTTGAGCCGCTGCTGCTGGTCGAGGTCGGCGGGCCCGAACTGGACCTCCATCAGGTCGCGCTTCTCGACCCCCACCCCGTGTTCGCCGGTCAGGACCCCGCCCACCTCGACGCAAAGCGTGAGGATCGCCGCGCCCAGTTCCTCGGCGCGATGCAGCTCGCCGGGCTTGTCGGCGTCGTAGAGGATCAGCGGGTGTAGGTTGCCGTCGCCGGCGTGGAAGACGTTGGCGATACGCAGGCCATAGCTTTCGGAAAGCTCGCCCATCCGCCGCAGCACCTTCGGCAAGGTCCCGCGGGGAATGGTGCCGTCCATGCAGTAGTAGTCCGGCGAGATACGGCCCACCGCGGGAAACGCGGCCTTGCGTCCGGCCCAGAAGCCCCGACGCTCGTCCTCGTTCATCGACACCCGCAGGTAGCTCGCTCCACAACCCTCGCCGATCCCGCGCACGACCTCGATCAGGTGGTCCACCTCGGCCGGGGGCCCGTCGAGTTCGATGATCAGCAACGCCTCGACGTCGAGCGGATAGCCGACGCGGACGAAGGCCTCGGCCGCCTGGATGGCCAGGCGGTCCATCATCTCCATGCCGGCCGGGATGATGCCCGCGGCGATGACGGCGGCGACGCACGCCCCGGCCGCCTCCACCTCCTGGAAGCCCATCAGCAGGGCGCGCTGGGTCTCGGGCGCTTGGAGGATACGGACGGTGACTTCGGTGACGACGCCGAGCAGCCCCTCCGATCCGCAGACCACGCCCAGCAGGTCGAGCCCTTCCGGATCCAGGTGCTTGCCGCCCAGACGCATCACCGTGCCGTCGATGAGCACCAGCTCCACGCCCAGCAGGTTGTTGGTGGTCATGCCGTACTTCAGGCAATGCACCCCGCCGGCGTTCTCAGCGACATTGCCCCCGATGGAGCAGGCGATCTGGCTGGAAGGATCGGGCGCGTAATAGAAACCCTCCCCGGCCACGGCGTGGGTCACCGCCAGGTTCGTGACCCCCGGCTGCACCACGGCGCAGCGGTTCTGGTAGTCGACTTCGAGGATGCGGTTGAACTTGCCCATGCCGAGGATGATCCCGTCCGCCAGGGGCAGCGAACCGCCGGAGAGCGACGTCCCAGCGCCGCGCGGCACCACCTTCAGCCCGACCTGATGGCAATAGGCCAGCACCCGGCTCACCTGGTCCACCGTCTGGGGCAGCACCACGATCATCGGCCGTTGGCGATAGGCGGTCAGGCCGTCGCACTCATAGGCGGCCAGTTCGGCGTCGTCGTCGATCACCCCCTCGCCCGGCACGATGGCGCGGAGCGCGGCGACGAACTCCGCTCGCCGGGCCAGCAAGGCCGGATCGGGGGCGGGCATCAACATCTGTCAGCCGATCCTCGGTTCATGGGGGATGGTTGTGGGGGGCGCAGGCCGGCGCCGTCAACGTCTGTGGCAAGACTGTCGCCTTTGCCGGCTAGAGAGGCGGGTCGTCCCGATGTGGTTTCCGCGCGGCGCCGCGTCTCACTAGACGAAGCGGCGATTGAGGGGTCCGATGACGAACCTGGAAAAATCTCCGACAAGGATGTTCGGGGGCGTATTCCGAAGTAGCGTGCAGAATGAGGAGACCATTCATGTCGCACCGCGTTTGGACCGCCATTGTCCCAGCCGTCTCGCTGATCGCGCTCGCCGGATCGGCCGCAGCCGCCCCCAGCCAGGGCGAGACGCTCTTCAAGCAGCGCTGCGGGACCTGCCACGCCATCGAGGCCGGCGGCCCGGCCAAGATGGGACCCCCGCTGAAAGGGGTCATGGGCCGCAAGGCCGGGACCGCGCCGGGCTTCGCCTTCTCCGCCGCGCTCAAGAACTCGGGCATCGTCTGGGACGCCACCAACATGGACGCCTATGTGGCCAAGCCGACGGGGACCGTTCCCGGCACCAAGATGATGGTCGGCATGCCGGGGGATCCGGCCCAGCGCGCGGCCGTCATCAGCTATCTCGCCGCCCAGAAGTAAACCCTGACGCCAGGAGCGTCGCATGATCGTCCCCGGCTTCGCCCAAGAGGGCGCGCACGCCATCGGCGCGCCTCCCGACTACCACGCCCTGGGCACGTTCTCGGAAACCTGGGCGTTCCTTGAGCTGTTCATCGGCCGCTGCGCCCAACTGGTGGCGGGCGAGGACCAGCACGAGGCCGGGTTCAATCTGCAGGCCAGGCTGGACGCGCTGAACGCCGCCGTCCGCCTCGCGCCCGAACTGCAGGAGCTCTCGGCCGACGCCCTGACGCTTACGGCGGAGATCCGGGCCGCTGCGCTCAAGCGCCAGGAGGTGCTGCAGGACCTGGCCCGCGCCAGCCTCAATCGCCTGGGCCTGAGCCTGTTCGCTTTGCCCGCGAAGGTGATGGAGCCCAACGCGATCGGCCGCGCCTTCGCCAATTCGAAGGCCGTGGATGAGCTGCACCTGAAGGCCTGCGACCTAGTGCGGCGGACGCTGCTGCTGCTCAGCGCCCTGGACGACCGGCTCGCGCGCCGCGCCTAAGCGTCCTTGCCAGCCAGGTCCGCGGCCATCCGCTCGGCCAGCTTGCGCGCGACTTCGGACTTCGGCGTCCGTTCCCAGCGCTCGATACCGCCCGCGGTGACGATGGCCACGGCATTGTCGTCGCCGCCCATGGTCCCAGCCACGCTGACGTCGTTGGCGACGATCCAGTCGCAGCCCTTCCTGGCGAGCTTGGCCTTGGCGTAGTCCTCGACGTCATTGGTCTCGGCCGCAAAGCCGACCACCAGCTTCGGCCGGCGGGGCGAGCGCGACAGCGTCGCCAGGATGTCGGGGTTCTCGACCAGGGTGATAGCCGGCGGGCCGTCCGGCCCCTTCTTCATCTTCGTCCCGGCCTCGGCTTCGGGCCGCCAGTCGGAGACCGCGGCGACGCAGACGGCGATATCCGCCGGCAGGGCCGCCTCGCAGGCCGCCAGCATTTCCCGGGCCGTCTCGATGTCCACGCGCTTGACGCCCACCGGGGTCGGCAGGGCGACCGGCCCGGCCACCAGGGTCACCTCCGCGCCCAGGTCCGCCAGCGCCTTGGCGATGGCGAAGCCCTGCTTGCCGCTGGAGCGATTGGTCAGCAGGCGGACCGGATCGATCGGCTCGGCGGTCGGGCCGGCGGTGATGATGGCCCGCTTGCCGGCCAACGGCCGCGCCGCCGGGCCTTCCAGGGCCGCCATGATCGCCGCGAAGATCGCCGCCGGCTCGGCCATGCGCCCGAAACCGAACTCCCCACAGGCCATGGCGCCTTCATCGGGACCGACGAACAGCACGCCGTCCTGCTTGAGCGTCGCCAGGTTACGCCGCGTGGCGGCGTGTTCCCACATCCGTACGTTCATGGCCGGCGCCATCAGCACCGGCTTGTCGGTGGCGAGGATGGTCGTCGAGGCCAAGTCGTTGGCATGCCCGTGGGCGGCCTTGGCCATCAGGTCCGCCGTCGCGGGCGCGACCACCACCAAGTCGGCCGACCGAGACAGCTCGATATGGCCCATCTCCGCCTCGTCGGTGAGGGAGAAGAGCTCGGAATAGACCTTGTCCTCGCTCAGGGCGGACAGCGACAACGGGGTGACGAACTGGGCGCCCGCCGCCGTCAGGATCGGCCGCACGCCGACCCCCGCCTTGCGAAGCAGCCGGGTCAATTCCAGCGCCTTATAGGCGGCGATCCCGCCTCCGACGATCAGCAGAATCCGCTTTTGCGACAAGGCCTGGAGCCCTCCCATTCCGGTGCGCTGGTCATAGGCCAAACAAGCCGGCTGGACAAACCGCAGCTTTGGTTCTTAATTTGTTCCAGCTTGGCCTTAGAGGGAGAGAAGTATGGCTAGGTACAAGATTGCGTTGAGCCTGGGCCTCGCCCTGATTTTGGCCGCCTGTGAGCGTCCGTCCGCCGTCTCCAAGCGCGACGAGCCAGCCGCAGAGGCCGCGCCCAGCATGGCGGCGCCTGCCGAAGGCGCTCGCCGCGAGCCAGCCCGGGCCGAGGTCCGCGAACTGGACGGCAAGCCGATCTGGTCCGCCAGCCGCCGCGGAAGCGCAGAGGAGAACGCCCAGCGCGCCTTCGAGCGCAACGGCGAGGCGTTCGGCGCCAAGAACCTGGACGACTTCATTCGCAAGGCCCACGCCTTCGTGGAAAAGCCCCCTGCCGGAACCGAGCGGCTGACCCGTTCCAACGGCGACGTGCTGCTCTACGACCCCAAGGGCAACGTCTTCGCCGTGGTCACTCGGGATGGCGCCCCGCGGACGATCTTCAAGCCCGACGAGGGCGCGACTTACTGGCAGGCCCAGAAGGATCGCGAGAGCCGCCGCACCGCCCGCGCCGAAAATCAAGCCAACGGAGACACCTGACGACGCTGGCGGCGGCTCGATCAAACAAATGTTCGAACCGCCCCTTCCGCCGAAGGCGCCCCTGCGCTAGCGTCCGCGCCCAACAGAGATCAGGCGCGGGAGAGAGCGACATGAAAGCGGTGCTCAGCAAGGTGGTCGGCGGACCGGAAACCCTGGTGGTCGAGGATATTCCCGCGCCGGAAGCAAAGCCCGGCCACGCAGTGATCGCGGTCAAGGCCGTGGGCGTGAACTTCCCCGACGTGCTGATGATCGAGGACAAGTACCAGGCCAAGCCGCCGCGTCCGTTCTCGCCGGGCGGCGAGCTGTCGGGCGTGGTCAAGGCCGTAGGCGAAGGCGTCACCAACGTGAAGGTCGGCGACCGGATCCTGGCCAACACCGGCAGCGGCGGCATGGCCGAGGAAGTCCTGCTGCCGGCCAACCGCCTGTGGCACATTCCCGACTCCATGCCGCACGACATCGCCGCGGCCTTCATCCTGACCTACGGCACGAGCTGGCACGCCCTGAAGGATCGCGGCCACCTGAAGGCCGGCGACACCCTGCTGGTCCTAGGCGCCGCCGGCGGCGTCGGCCTGGCGGCCGTGGAGCTGGGCAAGGCGATGGGCGCGAAGGTCGTGGCC
>JAEXKM010000325.1 GCA_023445705.1 Pseudomonadota bacterium | reverse complement strand
CCCTGACGGGGGTTGGTCTTGAAGCGCCTTACCCCATCGTGCCTGCCAGTCCCCTATACCGCCACCCAGCAGACCACGCTGTTGCAGCCTTTCCATGGGCTCGGGCTTGGTCGGAATGCACGTTAGTGTTTCCTCACGAAATGTTCCTCGGATGTCCGGATATGCTCCAGCGCTTGGCCGAGGCGATCGCCGGAAAAGGAACCGCACCGCGCGTTAGGGGAGGGCCTACTCGGGCGGAAGCAGTTACCGTCGCAATCGTAACAAAGGGGGAACGAGGCGATCTTGCTCGCGCTATCCAGTCAGTCGAACAGCAGGACTATGGCGGCTCAATTGAGCTGCTGATCCTCGGCGACGATGTCGAGGTTCGTCCGCCCGACTTCGTGAGATCGAGGGTGGGGGCTGTTAGGTCTGTAAGAATCTCGGTCTCGGAAGAAACTAACCGCCATTGGGTGGGGCGCGTCGCCCAGTTGAGAAATCTGGCCGCGTCGCTCGCGACAACGCCCCTTATCGCTTTTCTCGACGACGACAATCGATGGGAGAGCGACCACCTCTCCAGCTTGGTCTCCGTCATGTCGAGGGCGGGGGCGCTGGCGGCTCACTCGTGGCGCCGCCTCGAGGAGGCGGACGGTCGTCCATGGTCTGGCCGGGATTTTCCATGGCGGAGCGAGAGCGAAGCCGCCACTGCGATCTGGCGCAAATTGAACGAGGCCGGACTAATTGTGCCGGGCGACGATCGGATTCGCGAGCGCATGATCCTCGGGGACGGCGTGGGCATGGTGGATCTGGGGGCTTGGCTCTTTCGCGCAGAAGCCCTGCGTTCGGCCCCATTCGCGATCGAGTACGACGCCGAGGAAATTTCAGCGATGGTCGGTGAGGACGACAAGTGGCTCGCCAGAATTGTCGAACAAGGCCTCGCGATGCCGTGCACTGAACAAGCCACACTCGTCTACACGCTTGGCGGCCGGTCAAACGCGACCCGAGCACCCCCTTGCAATCCTTCGAGTCTTGCGGCGCAGCAGGAAGGACGGCGCGACGATTTCGATCCCGGAAGAACCGCGGGACCCTCCGGTTCTCAGACGATTGGCCAGGAACTCTAATGCGATATCGCGTAGGAATTGTGGGCGCCGGCGTTGGTCGAGAACATGCGACAGCTTTTGCGGCCTTACCCGCTCAGTATGAAATTGCAGCGATCTGCGACCTCGACCTCAAGCGAGCTGAGCGGCTAGCGGAAGAGTTCCGCGTGCCGTGGATTACAGATGATATCGATAGCTTCGTGCAGCATGATCTCGATATTGTCGACGTTTGCACCTGGCCGAACACCCATTACGACATGAGCGTTCGTGCACTGCGGGCCGAGAAGCACGTAATCTGTGAAAAGCCGCTAGCGGGATCCCTAACAGAAGTCGCTGAACTCTCGGCCCTTAGCCGCGAAGTAGATCGCGTTCTAATGCCTATATTCCAGTTCCGTTACGGAAGAGGTTTGCAGAGACTAAAGCATCTAGTGAGAAACGGGGTCGCTGGGCAAGCAGTTTTGGCTACAATCGAAACAAGTTGGCTTCGCGATCAAGACTATTACGACAACCCGCGGCGCGGGCGCCGCGCCTCCGAGCTTGGCGGTGTGTGTATGAGCCAAGCGATCCATGCGCATGATGCCCTGACCTACATTCTTGGCCCTGTCGCAACGGTCTCTGCAAATACCGCCACGCGATTGAGAGATATCGAGGTCGAGAACACGTTGGCCGCGACCCTCCGGATGCAGAACGGCGCGCTGGCCACCCTGTCGGCATGCTTAGCTTCAGCTTGGGAAGTCTCGCGATACCGCTTTGTGTTTGAGAACCTGACGGCGGAGAGTTCTAATCTACCTTACAATCCGGCCTCCGAGCCGTGGGTCATCAAGCCACGCTCAGATGCTGCGGCCGACGCCATCGCCAATGCCATGCAGACCTTTGTCGAATCGCCCGAACTTTATGTCGGCCAATTTCAGGCATTCCATCACAGCTTGACGGCGGGCGTCGCCCCACCGGTGACGATGGATGATGCGATGGCATCGTTGCAGCTCGTTGCGGCGCTCTATCACTCTGCGGATACGGGAGATCGCGTGGCTTTGCCGATCTCGCTCAGCCATAGCGCGTCCGCCGCCCTGGCGGGTTGAAGCAAGCGTCAAGCCGTTCGGGGGCCGAGATGGAACACTCTCCACGTCGTGTCGCAATTGTCACTGGGGGCAACCGAGGGATCGGACTTGCTGTCTGCCGGCAGCTCGCGCTCAACGGGGTGCATGTTCAAATTGGAGCGCGTCGGTTCGAGGACGCCGAGCGCGAGGCAGTCCGCCTCGTCGCTGATGGCCATGCTGCGGCAGCCGTGCAGTTGGACATTCGTTCTGAAGACGACGTCCGACGCGCAGTTGCATCGACGGCCCGCTCCTTCGGGCGTCTGGACATCCTTGTGAACAATGCCGCGGCCCTCTACGACACCTGGCAGTCGAGCATCGACGTTGACTTCGAAACCGTTCGATCGGCGCTGGACATCAATCTATTCGGTGCCTGGCGGATGTGCCGCGCGGCGATTCCTTTGATGCTGGAAGGTCACTATGGTCGGATTGTGAATGTAGGTAGCGTTCTTGGATCGATGACCGAAATGTGGTCGGCGTCCCCGGCCTATTCGGTGTCCAAGGCCAGCCTAAATATGCTCACGCGACTTCTCAGTAAGGATCTCAAGGATACCGGCATTCTCGTCAATTCGATTTGTCCGGGCTGGACCGAAACCGAAATGGGCGGGGAGGGCGGCCGGCCTGTTTCGGAGGCAGCCAAGGGTATCTTGTGGGCTGCCACGCTGCCTGAGGACGGCCCTACAGGCGGATTCTATCACGATGGTGCTGCGATGGCCTGGTAGTCACGGCTGTCATCCTGCACGAGGTCTCCCAAAGCAGGGTACGTTGTGTAGCCTTGAGCGTCCGGCTGATAAAATCCCTCGCGTTCCGGTGAGGCCAAGGGCAAGTTCGATCTCAACCGCTCGACTAGGTCGGGGTTAGCGATAAATGGCTCGCCGAACGAGATTAGATCAGCGTCGCCGTTTTCGATCGCAGCAGCGGCGCTGGTCCGCGTATAGCCGCCATTTAGTATGAGTCGGCCTTGAAAAGCCGATCGAATTGCGGGTGCGATAGGGTCGCCCTTCTTCGCCTCCATGTAGTGGCCCGCCACGATCGGCTCGATCACATGAAGCACTCCAAGTTTCCCTGCCTGGAGACGCGCCGCGAGTTCTGTGAACGTCCTGAAGGGGTCGGAATCTGACATACCATTGTACGAGACGCGCGGCGAAATGCGTACGCTGACGGCCTCTGAGGGCCACGAGCCCTGGACAGCTTCCAAAATCTCTAGAAGCAACCGCGCGCGATTTGCAGTCGAGCCGCCGTAGGCGTCGCCTCGCTCATTCACTCCGTCTCTCAGAAACTGATCAATGAGATATCCGTTTGCGGCATGCAGTTCGATACCGTCAAAGCCCCCCTCTCTCGCGTTTCTAGCGGCCCAGGCGAACTCGTCGATGATGCCCTGAATCTCTCGAAGGCTCAGTGCTCTCGGAATTGGCATCCGCCGCTGCCGGGTCCCGGTGTGCAACAATCCAGGAGGACGTTTAGCTGAGGGTGCGACCGGCCAGGCTCCATCGGGTTGAAGGTCCGGATGAGAGATGCGGCCGCCATGGCAAATCTGAGCGAAGATCCGTCCTTCCGCGGCGTGAACCGCGGTCGTGACGTTTCGCCAGCCTTCGACCTGCTCGGTCGTGTGAAGGCCGGGCGTCCGCGCGTAGCTCACGCCGGTTTCGCTCACCTGCGTAGATTCCGCGATGATTAGGCCGGCGCTGGCTCTCTGAGAATAGTAGAGCGCATTTAAGTCGGTCGGTACTCCGCCCGACGCAGCCCGATTGCGCGTCATCGGAGCCATGACGACCCGATTCCGAAGCGTCATTTCGCCAAGATTTATCTCATCGAATAGGTGTTCGGATTTCATTTGCGACATCCTGTCGGCGACAAGCGATGCAACACTGCAGCAGATTATCCATGTGAGGGCTACACTTGAGTGGAAAATTGGACTTCCGGCCATATCGCTGTGCCGATGGTCGATTGTCCGTCGGGGACATTGCCAAGTGGCTTTCCCTCCGAATGATAAGAGGGCGTCCCTTCGTGCTTGCTATCGACGGCCCCGCGGCCGGGGGGAAGTCGACTCTCGCGCACGACCTTGCACAGTTCTTTCCACAGGCCGCCGTGGTGTCATTGGATGACTTTGTGACCCCGCTGAAGACACAACGGCCCGCCGACTACGAGGCCTCACGCGGCCCGGCCCATCTGAGGCTTGGGGACTGTGTGGAGGAGGTGCTCCAGCCGCTAAAGCGAAATGCGCCTGCGCAGTATGCGGCGCTCGATTGGTCAACCGACCAGATATCCGTCCGGCGCCGCGTCGAACCTGCAAATCTCGTGATCTTCGAGGGTGTCTATGCTGGTTGTCGGCGGTTGCGTCCCTACGTCGACGCTATGATCTGGATGGGAGATCCCGAGCCCAATCAACTTTCCAAGATCATCGCGCGCGACGGCCCTTCCCTGATCGCGCACTGGTGCGGAATTTGGCTGCCGACGGAAGCCCAGTATTTCGCTAAGGAAACTCCTTGGGACATTGCCGACTTGCGGTTGGAGGTGGACGGTTAACTCCTGCTGAAGCCAAGCTTAAGGCGTCGTCGCGCCTGCAATCCTCTCGGCTACGC
>JAEXKM010000304.1 GCA_023445705.1 Pseudomonadota bacterium | reverse complement strand
GGCATATTGCTTCAGGGTGTCGTCGATGACGCGGCCCGTCATGACGACTTCCGGCTCCAGCAGGGCGCCGGTGACCGGATCGGCCCCGACCTGCGGGTTCCAGACGACGGTCTTACGGTCGGAGAAGAAGCCGCCGAGCGTCCATTGCACCGGGCTCTCGTAGTTCGAGCTGAAGCGCAGTTCGGCCGTGTAGGTGTCCATATCCTGCTGCGGGTGCAGCGCGGCGGGATACTGGGTGTCCACATAGGCGTAGTAGGACGACAGCTGGCTGGTGTCGCAGGGCGCGCCCTTGTTGTAGAGCGCCTGGCAGCGGGCCGGGGTGCGGAAGCCCTGTATGAACTGGGTGACGTCCTGGGTGCTGGTCAGCTCGCGCTTCATGTACGAGGCCGAACCGACGGCGGTCACGAAGCCCAGGTCGAGGTTCGCGGTGACGCTGTAGAGGTCCAGATCGTCGGTGGTCGGCTGCTGGGTCCGGGCGTCCGACTTGAAATCGCCGACATCCGGGAACCAGGCCGGAGACTCCGCCTCGGTGCGGTTGATGTAAGCCGCGAAGTCGAGGGTGAGGTTTTCGGTCGGTTCAAGGCGCAGCAGAGCCCGTCCGCCATAGGTCTCGGTGGAGTTGATGTCCTTGATGTTCAGGTAGGTGTTGTCGATGTAACCGGCGGCGTCGCGATAGAAGCCGACCAGGCGCACGGCCGCCTTGTCTTGGGCCAGGGGAATGTTGACCATCCCTTGCGCCTCGTAGTTCCAGTCGCCGGAGCCTTCGGTCTTCGACAGCGAGCCGTCGGCGGCAGCTTCGAACGCGTAGGTCGGCTTCTTGTAGATGGTGCGCAGCGTGCCGCCCATGGAGCCGGAACCGTACAGCGTGCCCTGCGGGCCGCGCAGGACCTCGACGCGGTCCACGTCGAACAGGCGAAGTTCCGGGGTCGAGCCGCCGGCGTTGTTGCCCGCGCCGACCGAGCCGGTCACCGGGGTTTCATCATAGTAGACGCCCACGGTCGGCTCGCCTGCGGCGTTGATCCCGCGGATGACGACGCGGCTGAACGAAGGGCCGGCGTTGACGAAGGTCAGGCCGGGAACCGTCGCGCCGAGGTCGGCGATCGACTGCACGCCCGAGTTGGCGATGGTTTCCGAGGTCACGGCCGAGATGGCGATCGGCGTGTCCTGCAGGTTGGTGGCGCGCTTGAGGGCGGTGACGATCACCTCCTCGACGGCCGGCGGCTGGGCCTGTTGGGCCAGGGCCGGACCGCCGACGGCGGCGATGGCCGAAGCGCCGAGCAGGCTCAGGCGGAAAGAGCGGCCAAGGCCGCGGGATCGATGCGCTTGCATTTGAAGTTCCCCCATATTTTTCACCCCGACCGTCTGGCCGGGGCGTCTTCGAGTTGGTCGCAAAGCCTTGGTGCGCGCCCGGAGAGACCAAGGGCGTGGCCGTTTGGCCGCCAGGCTTTTGTTTTTGTTGGAAAGGCCGCCCCGTTAGAGGCGGCCTTCCGTCCCGCTATTTCATTTCGGCCAGGGCATACAGGAACTGCACCTGGGCCATGGTGGCGTCGACATATCCGGCCACCTTCGGGTTGGCGGAATCGATGACGATGAACTCGTCCGGCGCGTGGGCGCCCGAACCGAACCCGACGCCGTAGTGGATGGCGGGCTTGTTGACCGGCGGCTGGGTGAAGAGCGAGCCCGGCCAGGAGCCGGGGCTGCGCGGCGACAGCGTCACCGGGATGTTCATCTTCTTGTACGCCGCCAGGGCGGCCTGGACGACACGAGCGTCTTCGGCCGTTTCGGTCGGGTCGTAGCCGCCGGAGACGTTGATGGCCACGTCCTGGAAGCCGCGCTTGTCGAGGTGGGCGCGCAGTTGCTTGACGGTGTCGTCATAGGTCTGGTTCGGCACCATGCGGATCTCGAGCTTGGCCTCGGCCTTGCTCGGCAGGATGCTCTTGCCGCCCGGCCCGGTGTAGCCGCCGACCAGGCCCTGCAGGTTGATGGTCGGTTGCGAGAGCAGGCGCTCGATCGACTGTTCGTAGTTCAGATTGTCGATCCAGGCCTTGTTGCCATAGGCCTGCTTGATCGCTTCTTCGTTGGTCTTCTTGGCGAGCTGGGCGATCAGCTCCTTTTCACGCGCCGACAGCGGACGGACCTTGTCCATGAAGCCGTCGAGGGTCGGGGTGTTGCCGTCCGGCGTGGTCAGTGTGGCGAGCGCCTGGACCAGGCGCCAGATCGGGCTGTCGATACGGGCCTTTTCCGACGAGTGAATGTCGGTCTTGGGGCCGATGCCGGTCTTGGAGCCGTCGACGGTCAGCTGCAGCTCGACCGGCCCCTTGGCGCCGAGCGTGAACGAGACTTCACCGGTCAGACGGTCCTGCGCCGGGCCGGGAACGTAGATGCCTTCGCACTTCTCGAGGACCGGCAGCACCTTCGGGTGGGTGGCGATCTGGCGGAAGTGGGTGGAGGCGATTTCCTCTTCGCCTTCACAGATCAGCGCGATGTTGACCGGCGGCTTCTTGCCGGTGGCGCGCATGGCCCGCAGCGCGTTCAGCAGGGTGATCTGGCCGCCCTTGGAGTTGGTGGCGCCACGGCCGACCATGACGGTGCCGAACGGCGCCTTTTCGACCAGGCGCCCTTCCAGCGGCGGGCTCGACCATTCCTTCGGGTCGAACTGCTTCACATCGTACATGAAGTAGACGCCGATCCAGCGCGGCGCGCCGACGTCCAGGGTGGCGAACACGCCCGAAACGCCGTCGGTCGGAATGATTTCGGCGGTGGTGAAGCCGGCTTCCTTGGCGATCTTCGCCATGTACTCCGGGCCTTCCTTCACGTTCATGCCTTCAGCGGCGACGGTCGGAAGGGCGATCCACTCCTGCAGGCGCTTGATGGCGTCCGTCTTGTCGGCCTCGACCGCCTTGCGGATCACCGCCAGGTCCGCCGCCGCGGCGCTCGCCGCAGCGGGCGTCAGGAACGTGCTTGCCGCGGCCGCGGCTGCAGCGCCGGTCATCAAGGTGCGACGGTCAGTCGAGACGCGGTCGTACTGGTCAGACATTTCTACTCCCGATGAGCAATGCTCGTTTTTCTCTTTGTCACTGCGCGTCAGGCGCGAGCCCGCGGCGGCGGGGCAAAAATTCCCGCTGCGGTGCAGCTACAGAGAAAGTCTCGACTCGCCAAGCCACCGGGACCCCCGTCGTGCTGGCAAAATCAACCCCATGCTCAAGATTGAGGCTCAGAAGACACAGGTTGGCGGCATAGAGGCCGTCAAGGAAGCGTCCGGCTCGCCTCGGAGCACGTCTCACGGGGATCGCTGAAAAGGCCGGCTGAGATGCGCAGACCCCGTCAGGCCGAACCGCCAGGGCGTTCCAACGCCCTTGGTAAGACCAATTCTGGGGCCGACAGAGATCGAGGGCTCGACGTTTCTGGCTGTCAGGTCAAAGGGCGTGTGGTCGAGCGGTAGGCCATCATGCTCGCGCGTTATGGCCAAGGCCTGGCACAGACGGCCCGGGCCGCTGGCGATCAGCCTTTCGGCTTCTACGCCCCGCCGCGCACGCATTACATCGGCGCCGATGTCGGGCGAGAGCGCGCGGATCAGGACTGCTGACCCCGGCGTCTCGCCGCTGACGAAGTTCAAGCACCAATGGATGCCGTATGAGCGGTACACGTAGGCCCGCCCAACCGCCCCGAACATCGCGGCGTTGCGCGGCGTTGGCCCATTGAAGCTGTGCGAGGCCGGGTCCTCGTGATGATAGGCCTCGGTTTCGACGATCACGCCGCCAACGCCGTCGACGAGCAGTCGCGCGCCGATCAGTTCGCGTGCGACCAGCGCCGGATGTCGGGCGAAGAAGCCTGGGCTCAGGATGCCAGCGCCTCGAAGCTGACCGTCTCCAGGTCGCCCGCGCCGGTCATCAGGCTCTCGGCGAGGCCTGGAGCCTGGGTCAGCACCTGAGTCGCATAGAACCGCGCTAGCGCGCCCTTGCTGCGCGACCAGTCGTCGGCTCCGCCGGCGGTCGCCTGCGCCTGCCTGACCAGTATCCAGCCGCCGATCACGTCGCCGGCAAGCTTCAGGTACGGGGTGGCCGCGGCGAGGGCTTCGACGCCCTTGTTCTGGAGCACCCAATCGGTGGCGGCTTCCAGGGCCCGGACGCCGGCGTCCAACTGTCGCGCCGCCGCCCCGAGTTCGGACGAGCCCTGCAACTCTTCGACGGTGGCGTGTATCTCGGCGCAGAGAGCGTCCATCACGCCGCCGTTCTCCATCCCGACCTTTCGGCCGACCAGGTCGATCGCCTGGATGCCGTTGGTGCCTTCGTAGATCGGCGCGATCCGGGCGTCGCGATAGTGCTGCGCGGCGCCGGTTTCCTCGATGAAGCCCATGCCGCCGTGCACCTGCACGCCCAGCGACGCCACCTCGACCCCGACGTCCGTGGACCAGGCCTTGGCGATCGGGGTCAGCAGCTCCTGGCGGGCCCGAGCTGCGTTGCGCTCTGCGTCGCTGGCGGCGAGTCGCGCCTGGTCGGCCAGGACGCCGGTGGTCATGCAAATTCCGCGGGCGGCCTCGATCTTGGCCTTCATCAGCAGCAGGGTGCGGCGCACGTCCGGGTGGCCGTAGAGCGGGGCAGGATACTCCTCCGACCAGACGGCGCGGCCTTGCCGGCGCTCCTGGCTGAACGCCAGGGCTTGCTGGAAGGCCCGCTCGGCGATCGCCACGCCCTGCACGCCGACCTGCAGTCGCGCCGCGTTCATCATCACGAACATATGCGCCAGGCCGTTGTTCAGCTCGCCGACCAGTTCGGCCTTCGCGCCCTCGAACAGCATCACGCAGGTGGGCGACCCATGGATACCCAGCTTGTGCTCGATGGAGGCCGGGCGGACGTCGTTGGCGACGCCCGGCTTGCCCGCATCGTCGAGCAGATACTTCGGCGCCAGGAACAGCGAGATGCCCTTCACGCCTGGCGGGGCGTCGGGCAGGCGCGCCAGCACCAGGTGGCAGATGTTCTCGGCGGCGTCGTGATCGCCCCAGGTAATGAAGATCTTCTGGCCGGTCAGGCGATAGCCGCCTTCGCCGTCGGGCTCGGCGCGGGTGGTGATCGCCGCCAGGTCCGAGCCGGCCTGCGGCTCGGTGAGGTTCATGGTTCCGGTCCATTCGCCCGAGACCAGCTTCGGCAGGACGAGCTGTTTCTGGCGCTCGGTTCCATGCAGGTGCAGCGCCTCGATCGCCCCCTGGGTCAGCATCGGGCAGAGACCGAAGGCCATGTTCGAGGCGTGGACCATCTCGAACACTGCCAGTTCCATGGCCTTGGTCAGGCCCTGGCCGCCGTACTCGGGATCGGCGGACAGCGAGTTCCAGCCGCCGGCGACGAAGGCCTGGTAGGCGTCGGCGAAGCCAGGCGCGGCCGTGACCTTGCCGTTGGCGTATTTCGCGCCGACCTGATCGCCGACGCGATTGAGCGGCGCGAGCTGCTCCTGCGTGAAGGCGCCGGCGGCTTCCAGCACCGCGGCGACGGTGTCCTCGTCCAACTCGGTAAAGCTCTGGCTGATCAACGCGGGGTGGCCGGCGATCTTGAGGGCCAGGGCGAGGTCGCGGATGGGCGCGCGGAAGGACATGCGAGGCTCCGGAAATGTTATCGCTGTTTAGGACAGCGGCCCCCGGCCTCCAAGTCATCACGGTTTCGTGTGATCAGGCGCGGTCGCGGCGGGCGCAATCTCCACCATCTGAGGCCAGTCGCCCAGAAGAGGCCAAGCATGTCGCTGCGCATCGTGACCCTCGTAGCACTCGTGCTGGCGGCCGGAGGCGACGCCGCAGCCAGTCCCACCAGCCGCGATCCGCTGAAGGCGCCGAAGGGCGACTACGTCCTCGACAAGGCCCATGCCAGCCTGGTGGCGCGCGTCAGCCACATGGGCTTCTCCCACTACACCGTCCGGTTCGACAAGATTTCCGGGCAGTTCGCCTATGATCCTGCCGCGTGGTCGACGACACGCGCCGTCATCACCATCGATCCCGCCTCCGTCAGCACCGGCGACCCGAGTTTCGACCGCCAGATCGCCTCGCAATTCTTCGACGCTGCGAAGTATCCGCAGATCACCTTCGTCTCTTCCGCCATCGATGCGCACGATGGCGTCGGCCGGATCGACGGCGACCTTACGTTTCATGGGGTCACCAAGCCGGTCAGCCTCGACGTCGCCTTCAACGGGGTGGGGCCGGGAATGCTGGGCGTCGGCGTCCGGCTCGGCTTTTCGGGCACGGCGCACATCAAGCGTTCGGATTTCGGCGTCACGGCGGTGAGCCCGCTGGTCGGCGACGACGTCGACCTTGTCATCGAAGCCGAGTTCACCAGGAAATAGAATGCCCGAGACCCCGCGCCCGGCGCGTGACCGCTACAGCGCCGTCGCCATCGTCCTGCATTGGCTGATCGCCGCCCTGATCATTTTCCAGGTGATCCTCGCC